>NZ_KI519447.1:42868-70037 GCF_000482505.1 Leptotrichia trevisanii DSM 22070 | reverse complement strand
CAGGAAAAACATTGCCGTGTCAAGATATTCATTTTATCAAAGGCAGATGTACAGGACTTTCGGGATGAATCCTTTTTACTGTCCAGCATGCAAGGTTAAAATGATTGTATGGGAATTTTATCATTACAGATATCCGCCCCTCAAAAAATACTATTAATATTTTATTAATCCAACTAGGTTGGATATTTTGTCGTAGACATTTGTATATTTATTTGACAAAAGAAGAGGAAAAGAGGCTGACGCCTCTTTTAAAATTATCAAATATATCAGTAAATACCTAAAAAATATGAATTTAATTTCCTTATAAATAAAAAATATGTATCAAAATTAATACATATTCCTTACATTCTTATTAAACTGCTCTGACTCTTACTCCATATCTGAAATATTTATTCCAATATGTATTTTCTAAAGTAGAAATTACAACCCCTTTAGACGATGAGGCATTTATGAAAAGCGTATCCCCTAAGTAAACTGCTGTATGATTATTTCCTTCAGGCCTAAAAAATACAATATCTCCCGGTTTCAAGTTTTCCTTTTGAATGTGAGCTCCTACTTTAATTTGCTGTATAGTCTGTCTTGGCAATTCATATCCGTAAACTTCACGATAAACTCTACGTGTCAATGCTGAACAGTCTATCCCATTTTCCGAATCCCCACCAAGAGAATATTTTGTACCCTTCCAATTGCTATATGCTTTTAAAAGCTGTGTTTGTAAAGCCACCGCTTTTTTTTGGCTAAATGTACCATTTAATAAAATTTCCTGATGTTTTTTCTTTAATTCTGCCAATTTTTGCAATACTATCTGCGAATTTGGCATTGAACGATCTACCAGCTTATTTTCATCAAATAATTTTGTTACTCTTAAATTATCTATACTTTCATCTATATAAGCATTGTTATTATTTTTTTTATTTATCTGATCTGATTTTTCCACTTTAACTGTTTCTTGATTAGAATGTCTTTTTTCACTTTCAGTATTGCTTTTTCTATTTTTGTTTTGAACTATCTCAATGGTGATATTTTCGTTATCTCCATCATTTGTTGCCGAGAAATCATTGTTTTTACTTTTTCTTCCCGTCTTTGTTTCACTCCCGCTAACTCCTTTTGTCTGTAATCCAGTACATCCTACTGTTAATAACATGCACGCCATTGTAAATGTTGATTTTCTTACCATTTTTATTTCTTTTCTCCCTTCTTGATTTTAGTGTGAATCAATTATTAAATTTACAGGCCCATCGTTTTCAGAAATAATTTTCATATGCTGCCTAAACTCCCCAGTTTCAAATTTAACATCTGTCCATCTTAATTTTTCAACAAATAGATTATAAATTTTCTCTGCTGTTTCAGCTGGTGCCGAATCAGTATAGCTTGGCCTTCTCCCTTTTTTTGTGTTTCCATAAATCGTAAAATTACTTACAACCAATAATTCTCCATTTATATCCTTCACTGATAAATTCATTTTGTCATTATCATCATTAAAAATTCTTAGATTAACCAATTTATCAATACAAAAATCAATATCCTTTTCAGAATCTTTGTTAGAAATTCCCACATATGCGACTATTCCCTTACCAATTTCTCCTTTAAACTTATCATTCACAAATATTTTTGCATAATTTATTCTTTGAATTATTATTTTCATTTTTTTCCTTAATTCCTAAGTTATAATTTTAGTAATACCTTTTTTCCTTACCAATTGTAGTATCGAAAAAATGCCCAGGATATACCCTGATATCTTCATCCAACGCTAACAGTTTCTTTAACGATTTTCCCATCTGAATTGGATCGCTTGTGGGCAAATCTACTCTCCCATAAGTTCCAGCAAACATTGTATCTCCAGAAATTAACATTTTATTATTCCTGTCATAATAACAAATATCCCCTCTGCTATGCCCCGGCGTTTCAATTATCTCAAAATTAATCCCAGTGGTATCAGCATCTTTAGATATTTTCCCATTTTTACCCAATTTATCATTTTCCTTCAAGGTTATAATCTGAGCTTCACTGCTTAACTCAAATTCCCCTTCCCTCCACGCAAAAAGTGATAATTCAGGATTAAATAAAAACTCATAGCCGCCTTCACTCACATAAATTGGAACTTTCTTATATTCCAATATTGACGGAATCCCTAGAATATGATCCCAATGTCCATGAGTCAAAAGAATTGCCAGCAAATTCAAGTTATTTTCCTTAATGTAATCAATAACTTCTGTCATTCTCTCCTCTCCAGGATCCACGACATAACAATCATTTCCATAAGAAATTACATAGCAGTTGCTTTGTGCCAAATTGTCATTCAAAAATCTCCTTATTTCCATCTTCTCTCCTTTTTGTCTATTAATTTTATATATCTAATTCAAAATTCTTTTAATATATAACTGTTTTATCTACCATATGCACATCCATTTGTGGATAAGGTATTTCAATGCCTTCCTTATCAAATTCTGTTTTTATTTTTTCATTTAATTTAAATTTAAGAGTTAAATAATTTTCCGAACGTGTATAAACATAGATATAAAATATTATTGCAGAATCAGCTAGTTCTCCTACTCCAATAATAGGATCCTTTGAAGCCAAAATCAATTTTTTGTTGTCATTATCAACTTTTTTTGTGATGTTGATTTCATTATCTTCCTTCTCTTCATTATCAGTATTATATCCATCTTTATTAGCTTCTTCTTCCATTTCCTTCATTTTTCTGCTTGAAAAAATTATTGAAAAAATATTAATTCTACTTTTATTCTTATTTTCAAGAAGACTATTTTGAAGTTTAGTCAGTAAATTATTTTTAATCTCTGTTTCTTCAACTTCATTCATTGTTTCTTCCCGAACAATTCTATTTAAAATATTTTTTACTTTTTGAATATCACTTTTGTATGAAACTCCTATTGTTAAATCGAGCCTACGTTCACCATTTTGTTTGATGTTCCGAATTTCAGTATTTGTAATTATTCCATTTGGTATGATTACAAGTTCATTTTGTGGATTTAACATTTTTGTATAAAACAGTTCAATTTTCTTGACTGTCCCGATATAGTTATTGTACTCAATAGTATCTCCAACTCTAAATGGCTTAAATGTCAAAATTATAAGTCCACCGCAAAAATTCCCCAACGTTTCCTTAAATGCAATCCCTAATACAATCCCAGCTGCTCCTAAAAACGTTGTAATAGAAGTTGTATTTATACCTAGAATTCCAATTGAAATATAAATCAGAATGAAATAATATAAAATGGAATAAATTGAAATTAGAAAGGAAGCAAGACTTTTGTCTGTATTTGACTTTTCTAATATAATTTTTAATACTTTTTCAATTCTAGTTTTAAATATTTTTCCTATTTTTATAATTAGATAAATTATAAATAACTTAAAAAGATTTGTTTTCAGAAATCTGATTATATTATCCAATTCTAAAAACTTTTGTAATTCCTTCATAACCTCTCCTCTTTAATTCTATAGTAAATCCATCTTAAAACTGACTCAAAAATTATTACTACTACTGTTGTTTAATCATCAATTCAATTCTAAAAGTGTTTAAATACAGTATAAGTCAAAGAAATTTGAGCATAATTTGAATATTCAATGAAATTACTTAAATATCCCTCAGGTTTTTTATTATATCACGTTTTTTTTATTCTGTCTATGAAAAAATGCTTTATTTTTATATTTTTTTCCTTTTTTGTTGCACTTGACTTAACAATACACTAAAATTTATTACAAATAAAAAATGTGACAGGTATTTTATGACACCCATCACATTCTATCATTTTATTTTTTTGTAAAATATCCTAAAAATTCAAATTTCTTTATGCTTTCAGGTAAATATTCCGAAGCCTCAACTTCTGTTCTTTCACCATCCGGCATTGTTCTATAAATAGTTGTTTTTGATAATTCTTTTAAAATTTCTGATTCCGGTTTTGGCTCTGATAAAATATCTGCAACTATTACGTCCACATCATTTAAGTCACCTATAATTTCATTTCTGCAATTTGCTATTCCAATTATATTTGCTCCTTCTCCCACAATAAGAGTCCTCAAATAATTTCTAAATGTTTCTGATATATAAACATTATTTTCTTCATAAGGCACAATTTCATTTTCAGAACAATAAAATTTTATTTTACCATTAATCATGCTGTTCAAAATAAATTTTCTCAAGTTTGCAATAATTTCATCGTCTTTTTCTTCATTTTTAGCATTTTCATCTTGAGTTTTTAGGTTTTCCCATACTTTCATTGCATCCTGAACTGTAAAACTGTTATTTGGAGTTTTAATTAATTCCAGCATAATGGCCTTTGTATTCTCTTCATTTAATGTCTGTAATTCTTCTTCTGTATATTTCAATGTCAAAAGGAACGAATCTAATATCTCATTTGGAAAACTTTCAGTAAAGTTAAGTTTTTCAATTTGACTTTTTTTACAAATTAATGATCTTCTAAATTTAGTATCAAGTATGTAATCAAGACATTGTTCCTTTATAACATGATCCCCTTGAGAAAGTTGCTGTAATTTTTCTACTGTACTTTGATTATAAATACTTGCAATTGACAGTCTTAATGCAACATCGGATATATATTCCAGGTTTTCCTTTCTCATCAAATCCACAAATTCATGCAAGTACATTGGATTATTAAAAACTTCAAGATATTCATGCCCTACATAATAGTCCTGCATTTCCAGAATTTCTTCTATTTGTTTAATAAAATCCCCTTTTTTCTCAGCAATATCTGTATAACTTTTCATTTGATCTGCTACAATCGATATAAATGCTTTTCCACGCTGAGTTTTATCTCCTAATGAAAAGTCAGGGAAGTATTTATTAGCATAAATCATCATTTCACGTACTTTATCCGGTTCTTTCCATCCTGGGTATGTATTATATGAAATATATGCAATTCCCTCTTCTGTCAGATTTTCATTACAAATTTTAATAATTTTTTCCTTTACGTCTTCAGGAACCCAGGAAAATACACCATGAACAATGATATAATCAAATTTCCCAAAATCCTTATTTATTTCCAGAATATTCTTTTCAAGCAGTTTTACATTTTTTAAACCAATCTTTTCAATTACTTCATTTCCTTTTTTTACCTGCTCTGCCGTCAAATCAACACCAATAAATTCAGATTCAGGATTATAAAGTGCCTGCGTTATAATATTTCCTCCAAATGAAGAACCTAATTCCAAGACTCTCGCTTTTCTCGAATCCTTTGGTGTTAATCCATATAAACGTCCATATGCTTCCAATAACGATGGAATCGTATAATTAAATGGATTGGATTTATAAAGCAGCTCGTTATATGTATTTTTATTTTCCATAATTATTTATAAGAATTTTTGATATACAGTTTTTTATTTCTGTTTTTCAAAATATATTCTTATTTCTCTCCTTTCAATATTTATTATTTAATTTTTTTTATTTCTATATATTTAATATTCATATTATGTTTACTTAAAAACATTTGTTCAAATTCAGTTTTTATATTCTCATTTGCCTTTTCTGAATTGTGCAAATCTCTTGTATGATAGACAATTTGATAATTTTCAAGTGCCTTTACTAATTCCAGAACATCCTCATAATATTGTTCGTGATCCGTTTTAAAAAATAATTTCCCATCTGTTTTTAAAATAATGTCTAATTTAGAAAACAAACTCTCACTTATAACCCTTTTTCTCTCCTCACCTTCCCAAGGATCAGGAAAATTAATATACACACCAGAAATTTCATTTTTACCAATAAAATCTAATATTGTTTCCCCTCTTTTTCTTACAAAAAGAATATTATTCAAGTTTCTTTTTTTAGATTTCTTTGCTCCAAGAACAAGCCGCTTAAATCGTAATTCCAGTGCAATATAATTTCTGTCCTTAAATTTTTCTGCATTTTGCACAGTAAAATTGCCGCTCCCACAGCCGATTTCAAGATAAATGTCATTATTATTTCCAAAAAAATCATTCCATTTTCCACAATATTTATCTACGTTCTCATTATTATACATCAAATACTCAGGAAATTCAAGCATTTCATACATGTATTTATTATAATTTCTTTTGGGTTTTTCAAAAAAATATTTCCAAAGTTCCTGTTCATTTATAATTTTACTTTTTTCTGCATTTATTTTTTTAAATTCATCATTTACTTTTTTTATATTCGCCCTTTTTTCTTTTTCGGCTTTTGTAATTTCCAGTTTTTGTCCATTTTTTCCTATAATTTCAATTTTATTTTCCATTTTTTAATTTCTTTCCTTAAATTTTTATTTTTATAATTTTTTAAATTTTTCAAAATTCAGCTAATGTATTTCTTCCAGTATTTTATCAATTTGATTATTTTTCTCAAAAAAACTTTTTGTATCAACATTTTCAGATTTTTTCAAATACCTAACAATTTCATCTTCATTTTCTATAATCTCAATAAATCCCAACTCTTTAGCATCTTTCACAATTTCCTCTATATTCTGAAAATATTTCCCGATAATTGGCTTTTTCCCATAATACAGCGGTTCCAAAATTGAATGCCCTCCAATATCAACAAATGTCCCGCCAACAAAGACAAAATCAGCCAGCTGATAAAAATCAGTCAGAACTCCCATTTTATCAACTACTACTATTTTTTCCCGATTATTAGTTTTGGCTTCCGTTATATTTTTTTCAATTTGTGACAATAATGAATAATCGTCCTTTGAAAATTTTTCCAAGATTATATTTTCAATTTCGTTGATTCGTTCCAGATGTCTTGGCACAAGCACTAACTGATATTCATTATCAATATTTATTTTTTTAAATACTTCAAGCCAAATCCTTTCCTCATTAGGACGTGTACTTCCACATACAATTACTTTTTTATTTTTATTTACAATCGTATCATAATAATACTTTTTTTGCTCACCAGAAATTTTACTATATTTAATCGAATATTTTAAATTTTTATAAACTTTAATTTTATTTTTATCAAGCCCTAGTTTCTCATATCTTTCCTTATCTGAAATACTTTGTACCATTATTTTCGTTGCACGGTTTAACGTTTTTCTTATAAGCCATCCAAATTTTAAATATGATTTTAGTTTTTTTTCAGTTAATCTTCCGTTTACAATGAATAATTCACCACTTTTTGCAGCAAAATAATATAAATTTGGCCAAATTTCCGTTTCTACAACAATTGTCTTTTCTATTTTATATTTTTTATAAATTTTTTTTATCTCAAAAAAATCATCAAGTGGAAAATAAAATATTTTTACATTCTTATTTTCTGAATATTTTTTATTAACTGCTGAAAACCCGGTATCAGTCATAACTGAAAGTATTACCTTCTGATTTTCACCAGCATTCCTGTTTTGCAATATTTTTTCAATTAATTCCTTTGATAAATTAAATTCTCCAACTGATGAGAAATGTATAAGTATTGCTTTTTCATTATTGTTTAGGAATTTATCATTTCCCATTTTTTGAAACAGACGTGATTTAAAAAATTTTAGCAACTTTTTATTAAATATTGATAAGATTATTATTATAAAATACAGTAAAAATCTTAATAAATTATATAAAATCATTTTCTTCCTATCTAATCTTTTTATATTTTATTCTTTAATTTCTTCAAAATTGAACTAAAAATTAAAGTTTGAATGAATAATTACAGCTTTTAAGTTCAGTTTTAAAGTGTTATTTTTTTATACAAAAAGACTATCTCTTAATGATTTTTCATTTAGAAATAGCCTTTCCATTAGTTTGTGAAGTAAAAATTATTTTCCTTCTGCTACGCTGTCAGCTAATTTTTTACCTACTTTGAATTTAACAACATTTTTTGCAGGTATTTTTATTTCTTTTTTAGTTTGTGGGTTAATTCCAGTTCTTGCTGCTCTTTCTTTTACTTCAAATGTTCCCCATCCAACGAATTGAACTGAATCTCCATTTAATAAAGTGTCTTCAACTGTATCTAAAAATTGGTTTACCAATTCTTCAGCTCTTTTTTTAGTTTCTCCTGTTGCTTTTGCGTAAGCATCTACAAATTCTTTTTTTGACATATTAATCAAACCTCCAATTTTTTTCTTTTTGTAAATTACTAAACTATTATACACTATTTTCAATATTTGTCCAGTGTTTTTTTTAAAATTTCTCATTTTTTTTCATTTTTTTACATTTCTATGGATTTTCTAATTTTAAAAAAATGTAAATTATAACAATTTTTAGACTAAAAAAAATTATATATATGATTAAAATAAGATTTCTATTTCAAATAAAAAATGACACTGCTCTAGATTTTCTTCTTAATTATTTTCAAAATTTCATTTTTTACTTCTTCAATATTTTTAGAAGTTGTATCCACTTCAATTGCATCCTCAGCTTTTTTTAGCGGACTTTCCTTCCTTGTAGAATCAATTTCATCCCTTTTTAAAATATTTTCATAAATTTCCTCAATTCTAACATTTTCCCCTTTTTCAATAAGCTCTTTATAACGTCTATTTGCCCTTTCCTTTGCATCCGCAACTAAAAATATTTTTACATCTGCGTTTGGAAAAACAACAGTTCCAATATCACGTCCATCCAGAATAACACTTTTTGATTTTGAAAGTTTTCGCTGCAAATCCACCATTTTTTCACGTACTTCACGTATTGCCGCAATATCAGATACATTTCCTGAAACAACAGGCTTTCTAATTTCCTCACTCACATCAATATCATCCAGATAAAATCTATTTCCCCTAATATCAATATTCAAATTATTCAGCATTTCCTCAATTTTTTCTAAATTACCTAAAATCCCATCATTTAAAGCCTTTAACGTAACGAGCCTATACATTGCCCCCGTATCAAGATAAACAAGCCCCAAATCGTCTGCAATCAATTTTGCAATGGTGCTTTTCCCGCTTCCAGCAGGCCCATCAATAGCAATTATCATATTTCCCTACTTTCTATTTTATTTAGTTAATTTCAAGAGTCTACAAAATCCTATTAATACTGTTTTTTTATTTTTATTTTGATTTTTCATAATTTTCTCCATTTTTCAATAAACAGTCATGATTTGCTGCTATAAAATACTATTGTCATTTAATTTTTATAATCTTTACTTTTACAATTCTAGCTTTTTATTAATTTTCATATTTAAAAACAAACGATACCCAATTATTTTTTTCTTTTCTATCAATTTGCCTCAAATTATAATTTCCAGCCTTTTTTACAAACGCCTCTTCCTTTTCATTCAAAATTCCAGAAAAAATAACCGTTGCACCTTTTTCCAAAATCTTTTCTATATCTTCAAGCAACTTTTCCAGAACATCTACCAAAATATTTGACACAACCAAATCATATTTTTCATTCACATCATCCACAAGATTTCCAATTATCACTTCAAAATCGTTATTTATATCATTTTTAGAAAAGTTTTCCAAAACCACATCCCGAACTTTTTCATCAATATCAATTCCAACAACCTTTTTCACACCTAATTTTTTTCCAATTAACATCAGAATCCCTGATCCACATCCTATATCCAGCACTTTCTCCCTGTTTTCTGCATATTTTTCCAAAAATTCCACACACAGTGAAGTCGTTTCATGCGTCCCTGTACCGAAAGCAAGCCCTGGATCAATTTCAATCACAATTTCATTACCAGATGGCTCGTATTTATCCCAGCTAGGCTTTATAACAATATTGTCAGTTATATTTATAGTGTGAAAATATTTTTTCCATTCATCCTGCCAGTCTTCGTCATTGCATTTGGCTGTGTAAATTTCATACATAAATTCCGTATCTGCATTCTGAAATTCCTTTAAGTTATTAAAAATAATATTTAATTTTGTATTTGCAAATCTATTATCCACAATATACCCAATTATGCTCCAAACATCATTTTTACTAGAAAAATTGACATTATAATCAAGTTCATTTTCAGAAAAATAATCAATTACTTCAATTTGCTTAATCCCAATTTCATCAAACATATTTACCAATTTTATTTTAGTTTCTTCCAAATCATCTGAAAAATAATCTACCTTTACTTTTATCCATTTCATTTTTTAAATTTTCCCCTATTTTTTATATTTCATCATATCCCATGTTTACACGTTTTATAGAAACTGCTTTCCCAGTATTCTCATTCACTTCCAGCTCAATTCCATTAATTCGCAAGTTTTCCTCACAAACTGAATATCTTGTTGGCATCCCATCTTTAAATCTTTGAATACTCTCACGTCTGTTCATTCCCAAAATACCGTCATGTCCACCTGTCATTCCTATATCTGAAATGTATGCAGTACCTCCTGGCAAAATTCTTTCATCTGCAGTCTGTGTATGTGTATGTGTTCCATAAACAGCTGATACCTTTCCAGTCAAATTCCATCCCATAGCCTGTTTTTCAGAAGTTGCTTCTCCGTGAAAATCAAGAATAATAATATCAGTTTCTTCCTTTATCTTAGGCAAAACTTCCTCTACTGCCAAAAACGGGCAAGCAATCGGTGGCATGAACACTTTACATTGTGCATTTATAACTGCCACTTTCACTCCATTTTTAGCAACGATTGTATAACCATTTCCTGGTGCTTCCTTTGTAAAATTTATAGGCCTGATTAAATTCTTCTGTTCGTTTATATATGAATAAATTTCCCTTTTATCCCAGCTATGATTTCCAAGAGTAATAACATCTACTCCCCGCTCAAACATTTCCTTCGCAATTTTCACATTTATCCCAAATCCACCAGCTGAATTTTCCCCATTTACAATAATAAAATCATAATCCTGTTTTCGTTTTTCCAAATATTTAAATAATGTATTTCTACCTGGCCTACCGACAATATCACCAATTATCAAAAATTTCATTTAAAATCATTCCTTTTCATTCCAAATTTATTCAACATTTCTATTTATAATATGTATTATACTACATATTACCATTTTTTTATAGTTTTTCTTAATTTATTTTTTCTATATTTTAATTTTTCAATTTTAAGCTTGTTTTATTATAAAAAGAGCCTCCAGAATAAAAATTATCTCAAAGATATTTTTAACGGATAAGCTCTCTTTTTAACTCATTTTTATTTATTTTGCATATTCCACAGCTCTAGTTTCCCTGATAACAGTAACTTTTATCTGCCCTGGATATTGCATTTTCTCTTCGATTTCTTTTGCTACTTCCCTAGCCAGTATTGTAGCCTTGTCATCATCAATATTATCTGGATGAACAATTAATCTTAGTTCCCTACCAGCCTGAATTGCATATGAAGTTTCAATTCCTTCGTGGCTGTTGGCAATTTCTTCAAGTTGTTCCAGACGTTTTAAGTAATTTGATAATGTTTCACGTCTTGCTCCCGGCCTTGAGGCTGAAATTGAATCTGCTGCCTGTACTAAAACTGCTTCTATACTTAACAGCTCGACTTCATTATGATGTGCTTCCACGGCATTTATTACGATTTCACTTTCCTTTGAGAATTTTCTTAAAAATTCCCCACCATTTAAGGCGTGTGAACCTTCCTGTTCATGCGAAAAGGCTTTTCCTATGTCATGCAACAATGCCGCTCTCTTGGCTATATCCACATTTGCTCCGATTTCTGCTGCAAGAGCAGCTGCTATGTGTGCGACTTCTATTGAATGCTGCAAAATATTTTGGCCAAAAGAGGTTCTGAATTTTAGACGTCCAAATACCTTTAAGACTTCACGTGGCAATGTTGGAATTCCAACTTCAAGGATTGCCTGTTCCGCCGCATCCATTATGCTTTCGTCCACTTCATGCTGTGCCTTTGCAACAACTTCTTCAATTTTTGTTGGATGAATACGCCCATCTGAAATCAGTTTTTCAAGTGCAATTTTAGCTACTTCTCTTCTGACTCCATCAAATGAAGATAAAACAACTGCCTCAGGTGTATCGTCAATTATCAAGTCAACTCCTGTTGCTGCTTCTATGGCTCTGATGTTTCTTCCTTCACGTCCGATAATTCTACCTTTCATTTCTTCACTTGGAAGCTGAATAACAGAAATTGTCGAATCAACTACATAATCTGATGCCGCTTTACCAATCGCAGTGGAAATAATCCTTTTTGAAATTCTATCCTTTTCCCTGTCCAAATTATACTCATAATCTCTTATTAATACAGCCTTATCATGATCCAGCTCATTTTCAAGTTTAGTCAAAATAATTTTTCTGGCATCCTCCTGTGTAAGTTCTGAAATTCTTTCCAGTTCCTTTTCCTCATTTGCAATCATTTCATCCAGCTCTTTTTCCTTACGGGACAACTTTTCACGATACCTGTCATTCTTAAGTTCTCTTTCTTCTAGGCGCTCCATTTTCATTTCTAATGTTTCTTCTTTTTTTGCAATTCTCTCTTCTTTTGTAGCAAGTTCTGATTTCATTTTTTTTATCTCGTCATCTGCTATTTTTTTCTCATTTAATAATTCTTCTTTTACTTTTAATGTTTCTTCTTTCCTAAACGATTCTATTTCTCTTTCAACTTCTTTTTTTGATGTTTCCAGTCTTCTTTTAGCATCAACGATTTTTAATTCCAGTTCGCTTAACTCTCCATATTTTTTCTTAAATATCGAACTCCCAAAAAAATAAGCTATAAAAAAAGTCAAAAAAGAAAAAATAACAATCAACAGAATAGTTATTGATATGTTCATTTTTCTCCCTTCTTATTTTTTTTCAGCTACATTTGAAATCTTCCAAGTATTACCATCTGTCTTTTTCCATGTTAGTTTATAATAATTGCTCGCTGTGGCAAAATTAATTACCATTACGTTATTTGCCTTGTTTTTTGATACGACATTTACATCAGAAAAAACAAATGTCAATCCCGAAAGATCGTATTCTTGCATTTTTTTTACAATAATATTATTTTTAAATGTAGGTAAAAAAATTTCTTTTAATTTATCATATTCATTTAAGCTGGCAGCTTCCTTCAAATCTTCTGTAACTTTCATTATCTCTGTACTGATCGCATTCGTTTCAGTACGTGATATTTTGTTAGTAGAAGCTGTTAAACTGGTACAGCTCATCAGAATTAACAAAATAAATAGACATAAATATTTTTTCATATTTTCCTCCAAAAACTTCGTCATTTAATTTTATCATAATTTTTTCACATATTCAAGTTAGAAAAAATAAATTTTTACTTTTTTCTGCACTATTTCTTCTTATTTCTCCATCTGTTATGCTGCCACATGTACTGCTCTGGATATTCTCTAATAATTTCTTCAAATTCATGATAAATTTTTTGCATATTGTACTGCATTGTTTCCTTTAATTTTGACTGCTTTTCAATTTCAATAATTTTCTTATTCTTAACACGGATTATATCGCCGTCAAACACTGCGTAAGCCAGAACTATCGGAATTTTATGTTTCATCGAAAGCAGTACAGGCCCTGCCACTCCAGTCGTTTCCCTTCCGAAAAAAGTTACATTCACATCTTTCCCGTAATGATCTGAAGCCAGCGCAATAATTGATTTTTCATTTATTGCTCCGCTTAACGCCTTGCTGTCGTGCAATGGCAACGAATTAAGTCCACCCTTTTCACGCCATTTTGTCATTAAATCATTAATTTTTTTATTTTTCTGATTTCTAAAAACTGCGTAAAACTTTCTAATATCCCTCATTTTACTCCCAGCTTCAAACCCGCCAAGATGAAGCGATACAATTAAAACAGCTTTTTCATTATTTTCACAAGCCTTTCTCATAAGCTCTTCATTTTCCACAACTGTATTTTCGTTTTGTGTAATTTCCTCCAAAAAAATTGAAGTCATAATCATTTTTCCCATCGTTTTATACGATTCTTTTGCAATTCTCTGGACTTCTTTTTCATCTTTTTCAGGAAAGGCATTTTTTATATTATCTATCGCAAGTAACCGCCGCTTTTTTATAGCGTAATAAGCAATCACTCCAAAACTCTCAAAAATTTTATACCTCACTTTAAGAGAAAAAATCGACAAAACTTTTTTTAATAAAATAACAAAAAAACCTGTTATTTCTTCACTTATTTTATATTTCATCCTATTTTCAAACTCCTTGAAATTTATTTTTAAAAAAAGAGCATACATAAATACGCTCTTTTATATTAATTACTATTTTCTGATTCCTAATTTTCCGATTAATGCTCTATAATCATCTACGTTTCTATTTTTGATGTAATTTAATAATCTTCTTCTTTTACCAACCATTTTTAATAACCCTACTCTTGAGTGAACATCTTTAGGATGTGTTTTCAAGTGAGCTGTCAAGTGGCTGATTCTATCTGTAATTAATGCAACTTGCACTTCAGCAGATCCTGTATCCTGTGCGTTCTTTCCAAATTCTTCAATAATTTCTTTTTTTGGTTTTAATGCCATTGTATTTCCTCCTAATATTTATTATTTAAACCAAGAATATAGCGGCAAACTTATATTCATAGTATAAATTCAAGTGTTATTCTATCACATATTTCCTTATTTGTAAAGACTTTTATTTTGCAAATTCAGCTGTCAATGAATCAAAATCTACAGGCAGTTCAAGAGTTTCCTCAACTTTTCCATTGTTTATCTTTACATTAAACGGAAATCCTGTAACATTAAATCCTCTTGCAATTGCACCACTCTCATCGTAATATATCGGGAATGTATATTGGTTATTTTTTACATAAGTTTGCACTTTTCCAATACTCGATTGAGAATTAGAGAACACAACTACGATATTTACTTTATCTTTATTTGCATCATAGAACTTTTGCACTTCCGGCATTTCCTCCTTACAATGAGGGCACCATTCAGCCGCTACAATAAACAATGTTTTTTTACCATTCTTCATTATTTTCGCACTTTCAGCCGTTTTGCCATTTAAATCCTTTAATTCAAAATTAGGTACCTTACCTTTTCCCTCCACATCAACACTAAATTCCTTTGAACTTCCACAAGATACTATAAATAGCAGAAGTAAAGACATCATTAAAATTATTTTTTTCATTTTTTCTCCTTAATTTTTTTTTTGTTCAAAACAATATTTTACTATACAAGTATACACTGTTATTATTAGAATTTCCTATAAAAATATTTATTTTTACATCTATTATTTCAACATATAAATCAATTTAATTTTTTAATTACTTATATATGCATCAAAAATTTCTCCAATATCATAACCATTTTCCTTAGCAACTCTAAAATAAAATTTTGCCTTATCTTTATTTTTTTTGTTATAATAATGAACTCCTAAATTATAAAAAGCTGTTGTATTTAATTTTGCGGCTGCTTTTAAATTTAGTAATCTTACCATTTTATCAGTTTCTGGATAGTAAAGGCTCAAATCAACCATTGAATAATCATCTCCACTGTTTGCCAGTCTTTCCAGTATTTTTTTGGCTTCCTTGCTTTGCTTTACTTCTGTTTCTTCCGCTTTTGCAGGATTTTTACCTTTTTCCATGTCTTCCAGAATATAGGCAAGTTTGTATCCTGCTGAAATTGAACCTAATAAATATGCCTTATTATAAATATTTCTAGCTTTTTTTATCTCCTTTTGAGTTTCATATAGACGTCCCAAATAGTTCATTGAATCAATATCATTCTTGTTAGCCGCCTTTTGATAAAATTCTTCCGCTTTTGTAAAATCCTTTAAATTTTCATAGATAAACCCTTTGTATCCTAAAATAAGGACTTCATCCGAATTTGTATCATCCAGTATTTTTAATGCCAAATCATAGTTTTTTTCACCTTTTACAAGACGTGAGGCCAGTTCAAACGCTGCAAGATAATATTTATTCTGTGAAAATATCTGATTGTAAATTTGTACCGCCTCTTCTTCTTTATCATCTTTTTCCAGTAATTTTGCCTTTGCATAAAGTGCAGGTGAGTAATTTTCAGACAAGAAATCTTTTAAAATTTCATATGCTTTTTCAATATTAGAAACTTTTTCCAAAACTAATGTCCCAAGTTCCTTTTTTTCCTCCATTGAAATTGTTCCATCATTTAATTTTTTATTTAATTCTTCTATACGTTTATAAAAATTCATCAAATTTTTATTGTACTCATAGGAGTAAAGAGCATAAATTTCTCCAGCATCCTTACCTTTTTTTAAGTATTCCTGTGCCTTTGTAAATTCCAGCTTATTTTCATAAATGCTTCCAATCATATAGTATGCTTTTATATTCCCCTGCTTTGTCGCACTTTCGAGTAAATCCAGAATTTGACTTTCATCTCCATTAGTCTGTTGCAGTAAAAGTGCCTGATAATATTCGGCAATACCTTTACTTTTTTTCATATATCTATTAAAGAACATTGTCCCATTTTCAGCAAGGTAAGTGTAGGCAAGTCCATAAATATCCTCATTCCCCGCCTTTGCTGATTCATTCATATTTTTCATTATGTATTCATAGTCTTTTTTTTCTAAAATTCCAATAAGACTTTTTTCAAGTGCATCATAACCACTATCTGTTTTTGAGCAAGATACTGAAAGTAATAACACAAATAATATATTTATCCATTTTTTCATATTTTTATCACATTTCCTATTCGTTTAAAAATTGTCCCCCCACTTTTTTATTCTTTTATCTTTTTAGTTTACAAATTCAGATTCATACTCAAACTGTCTATTTTACAGTTGTTCCAATTTTCACTTCATCATTTATGATTACCAATTTTGTTTTTTTCTTTTCTGTTGTTGTCAAAAGCATTCCTTGTGACATTTCCCCTTTTAACTCAACTGGTTTTAAATTTAATACAGCCTGTACTTTTTTTCCGACTAATTCCTGCTCATTCGGATACCATTTTGCAATTCCTGAAATAATCTGTCTTTTCTCTTTTCCCGTATTTACAATGAATTTTAGCAGTTTATCCGCATTTTCAATTTTCCCTACTTTTTCAATTTGAACGACTTTCATTTCAATTTTATTAAAATCATCTATCGTAATTGGATTTTCAATTTTCAAGTCCTCATTGTATTCTTTTTTAGGCTCTTCTTCCAGTTCAATTCTTGGGAACAGCGGAACTGCCTCATTTAATCTATTTCCAACAGGATAGCTTTTCCATTCTTTTATATCATCCAGATGTAATTTTGTAACATCCTTGTCAATTCCTAGCTGATTTATCATCTTTTGTGCTGTATCAGGCATAAATGGCGAAATTAATACTGCAATTTTGTAAAGTGAATCAACTAAATTGTACATAACTGTTGACAATCTATCTTTTTGACTTTCATCCTTTGAAAGTTTCCAAGGCTCACATTCATCAATATATTTATTCATTCTTGAAATAAATTTCCAGATGTCCTTTAATGCCTCAGAAAACTGATAATTATTTATGTGTTTATCTAAATCTGTCAATGTATTTTTCCACAATTCCTTAACTTCAATATCAAAACTTTCCTCAACTTCATTTAACACAACTTCTGAATTAAAATATTTCTTTTGCATTCCAATCGTTCTGTTAAGCAAGTTTCCTAAATCATTTGCCAAGTCAGCATTTATTCTCTGAACCATCGCCCTTTTAGAATAATCGGCATCCTGTCCAAAAGTTGCCTCTCTCATCAGATAATATCTGAAAGCATCAAGTCCATATTTTTCCACTTCTTCCTCAGGATTAACTACATTTCCAAGTGATTTTGACATTTTTTCACCTTCCACAGTCCACCAGCCATGTGCTGCAATCGTATCAGGCAACTTTATTCCAGCCGACATTAACATCGCAGGCCAGATAATAGCATGAAATCTTAAAATATCCTTTCCAACAACGTGATTTACAGTTCCATTTGTCCAGAATTTATTAAATTGTGCTGTATCAGTCGAAAATCCTGCTCCAGTCAAGTAAATATTCAATGCATCAAACCAAACGTAGATTATATGCCCTTTTTCCAGTTCTAATGGTATTCCCCAGTCAAATGTTGTTCTTGAAATTGATAAGTCTTGAAGCCCCTGCTTTATAAAGGCAATTACTTCATTTTTCTTTCCTTCCGGTTTTATAAAATCAGGATTTTTTTCAATATGTTCCAACAGTGCATTTTCATATTTGGATAATTTAAAAAAGTATGAAGTTTCTTTTACGTCAATAACTTCTTTTCCCATGTATTTTCCATCAACAAGCTGATTTTCTGGAACAAAAGTTTCTTCCGAAACGCTGTATTTGCCAACATATTCTCCTCTGTAAATATCTCCTTTATCTTGCACCCTTTTAATTATTTCCCTTACGGTTTTCAAATGTTTTTCCTGCGTCGTTCTCAAAAAATCTGTATTTGAAATATTTAATTTTTCCCATAAAGTTGTGAAATTAAGCGACATTTTATCTACCCACTGTTGCGGTGTAAATCCATTTTTTTCAGCAGCTTCCTGAATTTTCTGTCCGTGTTCATCCACTCCAGTCATAAAGCCGACTTCTTCTCCAGTTAGCCTTCTGTATCTGGATACAACATCACAAATTATCGTTGTGTAGGCTGTTCCCACGTGTGGTGCCGCATTAGGATAATAAATTGGCGTTGTTATGTAAAATGGTTTTGACATATTTTATTCCTCCCTCTGATTTCATAATTTATTTATGTCTGTTTTTATATTTTTAAAATTATTATTTATTCAAAACTTTCTTCATTAAATTCAATATTTTTATTATACTTATTATTATAAATTTCAAATGCCCTGTTTCCAGCTTCGTGTATTTTTTCCTTCACCAGTTTTATTGAGTCTTCCAAAGAAGTTTCTCTTGTCAAGTAAAACGGTTCTGCAACGTAATGCACGCACTTTGCAAAAGGTATCGGTATTTCCAGCTTATCCCACATATTTTTAAAAATCCATTTTTTACTGCAATAGGAACTGATTGGAACAATCGGCATTCCTGTTTTCTGTGCTATAAAGACTGCACCCGCCTTTGGCTCAAAAATAGGCCCTCTTGGCCCATCAATCGCAATTCCGAGCGTGTAATCATTTTTTGCATATTTCATAGCTTCCTTCAAACTTTTTATATTATCCCTGTTTGATGAACCCCGAATTAGTTCATTTCCTTCTCTTTTAAGTAATTCTGCCAATATTTCACCATCTTTTGACGCACTTACGATAGATGCCTTTTTCTTAATGATTCTTGTGGCATTGCACACTGTAAAAATTTTTCTATGCCAAAAAACGACAATATTCGGAGCATTCATTTCTACTCCGTCTGCATAAAAATATTCCTTTCGTGTCATAAAGCTGAGTATTCTATACACAATGTGAAGAATTGCACCTAAAAGTTTATATTTATTCATTTTCTCTCCCATTACTTTTTTATTATAAAAATTATACATCCAAACTTTGTAAGTATTAGGCTTATAAAATCAGATAAATCTAAAGTTAATAACATAATATAATTTTTAAGCTTGATTTTAAAGCAATATTACTATAATATTTTCTTATTTTTTATAAAATTATTCTTAAATTTGCATTTTAAAATGTTTCACTATATCTTCTATCTTGTTTTCTATAATTTCATTTGTTTCATTTTTTCTATAATTATCGTCAAGCCTTGTACAAAGCATAGTTGCATATCCAAATAAGAAATACCATATTTTATTTACAGCATTTTTAGCCTCATCTTCTTCCAAGGCGGGAAAACTTTCCAACAGATTTTCCTTTGTCAAAAGTTCCCTTAACGTTTCTTCATAAAGTTTTTCAAATCTTTCTGTCGTATCTAGAAAAATTGTCTTAAATAATTCTTTTTCTTCCCTTGCAAATATTACAAAACCAATTGCACCGCTTAATATCTTCCTTTTAGAATAATTTCCAAATAAATATTTTTTTAATTTCTCCTTGCACATATTTATGATTTCTTCCTTTAATTCATCGACTGTGCTAAAATTAAAATAAATCGGTGCCGTCGAACATTTCAGATAATTAGCAATTTTCCTGACACTAATATTTTGAAACCCCTCTTTTTTCATCAATTCATATCCCGCCTCAATTACTACTTCCTTCGTAAATCTAAGCCTAGACATTATTTTCTCCTTTTTAGCTTCTTATTTGCCCTATACATTAACTTTTTCATAAATACAGAATTTCCAGCCATCATAATTTTCCTTCGTCAAAGTTATCCACTCATTCAAATCAATTTTTGGAAAATAAGTATCAGCCTCACTATCAGAAAAATCAACATGGCTCATATAAATTCTATTTACAATTCCCATTTCAAGAGATTTTTTATAAATCTCCCCTCCACCAATAATAAAAATTTCTTCTTTCAAATCTTTATACTTTTCGATAACTTTTTGAAAATCATCATAAAACTCCAGCTTCGTAGTTTCATTTTCATATTTTTTTCTATCTTCTTCTATTTTTTTCTCCATTTCCAAAGAATTTCTGGACAAAACAATATTTGTTCGATTTGGTAAAGCTCTACCTATGCTTTCATAAGTATTTCTCCCCATAATAACAGTCTTTCCTGTCGTTATTTTCTTAAAATTTTTCAAATCTTCAGGAATGTGCCACAAAAGCTGATTATTCTTTCCAATTTCATTATTTTTCCCAACAGCAACTATTAAACTAAACATCAAAGCTCCTTAATTTTTTAATTTTTAAACTGCAACTTCAAATTTAATCACAGGATGACTTTCATAGTCCTCCAGCGTAATATCCTCAAATGCAAGTTCATTGAATGGCTTATCTGCAATCTTGATTTTTGCAAGTTTTAATGGCTCTCTTGTCAACTGTTCCTTTAGCCCCTCAATGTGATTTTCATAAATGTGGGCATCAATTATTGTGTGAGCAAATTCTCCAACTTCATATCCGCATTCTTTCGCAATCATCATTGTAAGCAGTGAGTAGCAAGCCAGATTAAATGGTATTCCAAGTGCAATATCCCCGCTTCTTTGAGTCAAATGGCAGTTAAGTTTATTCCCAAGCACATTAAATGCAAAAGTATAATGGCATGGCGGCAATTTACTGATTGTCGCATTTCCTGGATTCCAAGCCAGAACTATCATTCTTCTTCCATTTTTATGATTAGGATTAGTTTTCATCTCCTTCAAAGTGTCAATTATATATTGAATCTGATCAAATACAAGCTGCCCATTTTCTTCTCTTGTAACCCAAGGATTATTCTCATCAGCAAAAACTTCCCCATCAAGCGAAATCTCAGGCACAGGATATCTTCTCCAGAATCTTCCATAAGCCGTTTCCAGCCTTCCTTCCTCATCTGCCCAAGCATCCCATATTTTTGTCTTTTTTCTCAAATTTTTAATATGCTCTTCTCCCGATAGATACCAGAACAGCTCGTGTAACATCGAGTTAAAATACATTTTTTTCGTTGTCAAAAGTGGATAACCTTTGCTCAAATCAACTTTATACGAATAGGCAAAAGTTGAAATTGTATCAACTCCAGTTCTATTTTCCTTTTTTACTCCATTGTCAAGCACATACTTAACCATATCCAGATATTGTTTCATTTTCTCTCCTAAATTCTATTTTTCTCATTTAATTTTATAAAATCTAAACTAATATTCAAAATTATTCTGCCTCAAAGCCTCAAACAGCACAATCGCCACAGCATTGGACAAATTCAGCGAACGTCCAAGTGGTAACATTGGAATTGTGATATTATTTTCCTTGTATTTATTTAATATTTCTTCAGGTATTCCACGTGATTCAGGCCCGAACATTATATAGTCGTTGTCGTTAAATTTCACATCTGTGTATCTTTGTTTTGTTTTTGTTGTTGCAAAATAGATTTTTGCATTATTATTTTCAATGTTTTCCTGCCAGAAGTGTTCCAAATTTTCCCATACGAAAAGTTGTACGTTTTTCCAGTAATCCAGCCCTGCACGTTTAATTTTTTTATCATCCAGTTCAAAACCAAGAGGTTTTATTAAATGTAATTTTGTGTTTGTTAAGACGCAAGTTCTTCCGATATTTCCTGTATTTACGTGAATTTCTGGATTTAATAGAACTATGTTCATTTTATCTACCATTCTTTCTATTTAAGTTTATTTTATCATACAAATTTATTTATTTCATTAATTTTTTGTAATCTTCCAGTTTTATTCGGTTGGAAGTAATTTTATTTAATTTTTTTGTAATGTTATCTCCCCTGTCAAATCCGCCAAAGCCTATTTTGGAATTAATGTGGGTAATTGCTATTGCAAGAGCATCCGCAGCATCATCAGGCTTTGGAATTTCGTCTAGCTTTAAGATTATTTTTACCATTTCCTGAATTTGTTTCTTGTCAGCCCTTCCATAACTTGCAATCCCCATTTTTACTTGCAGCGGAGTGTAGCTGTATAAATTCAGCCTATTTTTCTGCCCTGCTAAAGTTATAACTCCACGAGCCTGTCCCACCTTTATTACCGTTTTTTGATTTTTAAAGAAAAATAAGTCTTCGATAGCCATATCCGTTGGCTTCCAGAGCTTTATAACATTTTCCAGCCCATCATAAATTTTTTCCAGCCTTATTGGCATATCCTCATCCTTATCTGTAAAAATACATCCATAGTCAAGTGACGTATACTTCCCGTTTTCATAGTCCACAATAGCGTATCCTACTATCGCAGTACCAGGATCTATCCCCAAAATTCTCATATTTCTCCTACTATTTTTATGTATTTTTTATTATATCACACCTCAAGTTTGTATGCAAGAGTGCTCATATGTTCTAAAAATATTTTTGTATATAATTTTGAGCATAATCTGCATAACTTTTTAAGTCAATATCTTTATAATCAGTAAATTCTTTTACACTTGTTCCAACTTTTTTTACCTTGTATAAATTGCTGTTTATATCGCCAAAGCCATATTTTTCATAATATTTTTCCTGCTTTTGCATAACAGCTTTATGTAGTCCCGTTTTTGCAAAATATAATCGATATTTTCTAAATTTGTCCAGTACTTCCCTGCTTTCAAATAACATTTGTCCATTTTTATCGCAAGCATAAATATTTTCATAAACTGAGGCATACATAAAAAATATGTCAGGATTTTTTGCAAAAATCTCTTCCACAGCCATTGTTACATCCTTTTTCTCCCAAAAATACAATTTAAGCACTTCTGCTATCCAAATATGATTCCTTGGCATAATCAGCTTATTATAACGATATTCATTTGTTCCCCTTGTTTTATTCTTTATTTTATACAAAATGGAATTTTTGTTTTTCAAAAAATTATCCACATCGGTTATTTCAAAAATATTTTTATATTTATCATCTATTTGAAGTTTTATTTTATTTAAAATTTCATCATTTATATTTGTTATAAAAATATTATTTTCTGACGCTGCAATCACATTTATATTCTCTTTTGCAAAAACCTTTTTTATCCGCTTTACAATACTTATCCTGTATCTATTTACTGTATCTTTTACAAATGAAGATTTTAATAAAAGTTCTTCGGGTATTTTATCTATTATTTTTTTATCTTTTCCAAAAAAAAGTTTATTACCAAGCAGCCATTCATACAGATAGTCTTTCTTTATTGATAATTTATAAACCTTTTCCTGCAAATAATTATTATAGTCATTCATTTTTACCTTAGCTGAATAATTTATTTTCAGTTGACTGGAAATGGAAGTTTCACCGTGTAAAATTAAAGTTATTAATTTATCATTGTTATAATTCAAATATTTTATTTTCTTTTTAAGTTTCATATTGTTACTGTAACTTCCATTCGTAATGATGTTCAAAAGATTTTCCTTTTCATCCCAGTTGCTTTTTTCTGATATTATAAAATTATACATTTTTTCTGTTGCCAGTACATCCTGTAGGCAATAATCAATCACTTTGTCAACAATCTTATCATATATATTTTTTTTAATTACGTAATTAAAATTGGCAAAATCCTGCTCCTCAATATTATCCCCACAATTAAACTCAAATCCTTTTACACCAAGATTCAAATTATATTCGTAAGCCAAATCATATGAGTAAAATTCGTGATTCTCATTTTTATACTCGCCTTTTGGCATATTCCTTATTATTTTTAATTCATTATTTAATTTTTTCCTGTTTGCATTTGTATTTCTATATTTTAACAAATTATTAATTACAATATCATCAAACCCGTGTCCAGCATACGAAATTAGTACATTTTTAGAAACTATGTCGTACAAAAGTTTTTTCTGACGGTTAAAATTGTCTGAATCAATAATCAATATTTTGTCATCATTTAACTTTTTTAACACAATACAAAAGTAATTTGGAAAAACTTCAATATCAAATACGTATTTATTTGACTTCTTCATATATTATTATCACCACTTCTCAATTCTGAAAGTTACAAAAAATATTTATCTCTTTTTAGATAAATTCTATCCCCCCGAATATTTACAATTTTCACAATTCCCCGAAATTCTCTCTCATTCGTATCCTTGTTTCGCACATATATTTTAAATCTCTGATTTTCTTTAATATGCTCTTTTTTATTAATTTCTTTGCTTATATTTTCAAATTTTTTAAATGTATCAATTACCGTCATCCCATTTTTCAGCTTGCTATACTTCTCATTGGAAACATTTATCCCAAAATAATCTAATATATACTCTATTTCCACAAAACAGACTATTTCCCGAATTTTTTCACTTCTTATGGTAGCATCGCTCTTTGTAGCCCAGAAAGACTCATTTTCCTTTTTTGCCTCCACAAGCTCTTTCAATTTTCCAATTTCAGCTTCAGCCTTTTCCAAAGTAATCGCATCTTCAATGTCAAATCTCCCGATTTTAGTCCTCACAAGCCTTGTCATTGTGGCAAAAACTCCCAATTTTTCCCCAACATCGTAAACTAATGAACGGATGTAAGTTCCACTGCTGACTTTTGCGTAAAATGAAATCTTGATATTTTGAGAATTTTCTGAATTTTTATCTGGACGAATTATTTTTATTTCCCTAATTTCCGATATTTCTACATTTCTTTCGGCTCTTTCCACTTCAATCCCTTTTCTTGCCAAGTCATAAAGTTTTTTTCCTTCAACCTTTATTGCCGAATACATTGGCGGAATCTGCTTTATTTTTCCCTTAAAACTGTTTACAGCCTTAATTATTTCAGAATCAGCAATATTAATTTCAGATTCATATTTTTCAATAATTGCCCCTTCCGAATCATAAGTGTCAGTTTTATACCCAAGCTCCATTTCCACATAATATTCCTTGTCCCTTTTCATCAAGCCGTCAGAAAATTTTGTGGCATCATTAATCATAACAATCATAAGCCCTTCAGCCATTGGATCAAGAGTCCCCGCATGTCCCACTTTTTTAGCCTTTATTACTCTTTTCAGGTGATTTATCGCCCCAAACGAACTTATCCCCTTGCTTTTATTCAAAAGTATCAGCCCGTCCTTCGTGAAATTCTTTTCCATTTTACTCCCTTCCTATACCCGCCATATTTTTTTACATTATTGGTGAAATCAGCTTAAATACAGAGTTTCTTAGTCGCTTCATAAAAGTTACCTTTTTTAACCTTGCCTCATCAAATTTCTCACACACTTCCAGATCCTTTATAAATTGTGCTTTCAACTCCTTACTAATCTCTTCATTATAAAATACCGAATTTACTTCATAATTTATTTCAAAACTCCGCATATCAAAGTTGCACGTTCCTATTGTAGATATTTTTTCATCCACTATCACATTCTTGCTATGTAAAAATCCCGCTTTATACCGAAAAATCTTAACTCCAGCTTCAATCAGCTCCGCAAAATAAGTTTCTGCTATCCAGTAGGGCATTTTCTTATCTGGCACTCCTGTAACCATTATCTTTATTTTTACTCCCGAAAGAGCCGCCATCTTTAACTGTGAAATTAAATCAGTGTCAGGAACAAAATAAGGACTTTGAATCAACACTTCCTCTTTTGCCACTGCAATCATTTTGGAATACAGATATTTCAATGTTGTCCATTCGGTGTCAGGCCCGCTCGAAGAAACCTGCATCAGATATTCCAGTTTTTCTTGCTTATCTATCGGCTTTTGTTCTTCCAGTTCGTGGACTGCCTCTCTTTTCATATCCTCAATAAAATCATCTTTCCCACCACTGTTTAACCAGTCTGTTACAAAAATCGCAAGATACTGTCCGATTATTTCCCCTGTAATCCGGATATTCGTATCCCTCCAGCTGTCAAACCTCTTTCCTCCGTCAATGTACTCCTGTCCCACATTCATACCGCCAGTATGCACTATGTCATTATCAATTAACGCTATTTTCCTATGGTTCCGATAATTCATCTTGGAAATAAAAAACTTCACATCCAAAAACCATCTTATCTCAATTCCAGCATTTCTAAGTTCTTTTTTATATTTTCTCGGCAATTTCCAAGTCCCCACTCCATCAAAAAGCAGTTTTATTTTAACTCCTTCCTTAGCCTTTTTCAAAAGTGTATTTTTTATTCTTTCCCCCAGTTCATCAGCTCTCCAAATAAAATATTCCATATAAATTGTACTTTTTGCATTCTCGATATCTGCAAGAATTGAATCAAAAGCCTCTTTTCCACCGTAAAATAGCTTATATGAATCATTATTTGTCAAAAAAGTCCCTTCAGCCTCGTAAAGCATTTTCACAATTTCCCTTTGCTGATCTGGCAGCCCAATATTTGCTATCATTGTATCAATTTGATTGCGTATTTTTTTCTTTGTTTCAGTTTCACTCATTTTATCAGCTTTTTTATCTACATTTTCCAGCCGATTATAATAAAAAAAATCTTTAGATCTAAAAATATCTGACACATCTCGCTGCATAAAATTAAAAATCTTTGAATACAGTTTTCTTTCTTCCCCCTTCATCTTCTTGGAAATTATTTTATTCCTTCTCCAATTAATCCCAAACAGAAGATACAAAATCGCCCCACCAACCGGAAACGTAAAAATCGTGAAAATCCAGGCAAGCATCGCATTCGGCGACTTATCCGACAACAGCACCGCCACCGCTAGAATAATAATTATCAAATAATGTATCCTCTCAAATGGAATTATCCAAGTCGAAATAATTATAGCCAATTCATGCAGCATATTTCCCCCTTCATCTTTTTATTCATTAAATTAATCTATTTTTTACTATTATATCTATAATTTTATCACTTTTAACAAAGATTTTCAATCAGACAGAGTAAAAAATATAGGGGCAGTCATTAAATACCACAACAAATCTTTTTTGACTGCTTTTTTTTAAATATTTTGCTTTGTGATATTTCTTTCAAAACTTCCCTAATCGGACATTCTCCTCCTCTCAAATATGGAATGTTTGTGCTTTTTCCTGTTTCATTAACAATTTCTGGCAAGCATTCCATCTCTATTACCTTTTC
>NZ_KI519447.1:0-42283 GCF_000482505.1 Leptotrichia trevisanii DSM 22070 | reverse complement strand
TACGGATGTAGGAAACATTATTGTGTGTTTGTCAATAAGTTTGTTTCTGTCCCTGCAGATTTCCTCAATTCCACGATGTATTGAAACCATTAACAAATCCTTTGCTTTTAAATTTATCTTTTCTTTCATCGGAATGAAAAAAGGCATCATCAACTTTTTTGACATAAACTCTAAACAGCGTTTCAAAAGCTTTTGTGACAAACAGCTTAAACTGCTGCTCAAACGGAAGTCTGAAGGAAAAAATATTTTAAAAAAAAGTCTTTACAAGCGAGGAAAAATCTGATATTCTAATCATAGAGGGAACCACCTTTCAATAGAGTTTGGCGATGATATTGTAACTGGTTTCCTCTTTTTTGTTAATTAAAAATTTGATTAAATTTATTTGCCCCTATATTTTTTACTCTGTCCATTAAGTTAAAATTTTTGATTTTTACCAATAAATATGCTATAATTTCAGTATCTATAAGATAAGTTTTAAACAACTTCAAACTTGTAATAATTAAAAATCTATAGTTGTTTGAACGAGGGAGGAAATTATGTTTTGTACTTTAGTCTGCTGTATGGATGGGAGATTTATTCATATTTTGAATGAATACATCAGAAGTAATTATAGATATACTTTTGTAGATACCATTACTGATGCAGGAGCTGTAAATAAGATTATTAGTGACGAGGATTATTTAAAAAGAATAGAGGATAAGGTTGTTTTAATCTCCGTTAATAAACATAAATCTGATCATATTTTCGTGGCGGGGCATAGTGACTGTGCTGGTTGCCCAACTGATGATGAAACGCAAAAAGGTTATATTCGGCAAGCCGCTGAGAAAATGCATAACGATTTACCTCATGAGGCTGTTACTGGGCTTTTTGTCCATGAAAATGGAGAAATTGAAGTTTTAGTAGATTACGACATTGATGATAATAATTAATTGAATTAATAGGAACTGCTCTTAACTGGTAGTTCCTATTTTATTTAAAAAATATTTTTAATATCGTTTTCATTTCAGAATTAATAATAATGTTTGGTATTTAGCATTTTTTCAGCAATCTTGTAATTCGGCATGTATCGTTCGACATAATTATAAAAGCCTTTCCCGTGATTTGGATACTTTAGATGTGTCAATTCATGCAGGACGACATATTCTATTTCAAAAGGCGTCCTTTTTATAAGCTCCGTATTAAGATTTATATATTTTTTTACGTAATTGCATGATCCCCATCTAGTTTTCATAGGCTTTATTGCCACTTTTTCCACATGCTCACCCAATATTTTCAGCCATTTTTCCATAAATTGTGGAAATAACTTTTTTGCATTTTCAAAATACCATTTTTCCATAATTTTTTTCTTTTCGTCAATATTTTCAAAAATATTTTCATTTACAGTTAAAATTATCACATTTGATTTAGCTGGACTATTTCCATTATTCTTCAAATTTACACTATTAAAATTCCCTATTTTCACAGTTAAAGTATATTCTTTTCCTAAAAATTTGTGAATTTCACCAGTTTTATATTCAAGGCCTTTCTGTTTTTTCTTCACATCTTCAACCTTTTTCAAGACACTTTTTATCCATCCTTCTTTAGAACGGATAAAATTTTCGATGTAATCACGATGTAAATTCATTGGTACAGAAATATAAACTTC
This sequence comes from Leptotrichia trevisanii DSM 22070, assembly GCF_000482505.1. NCBI lineage: Bacteria > Fusobacteriati > Fusobacteriota > Fusobacteriia > Fusobacteriales > Leptotrichiaceae > Leptotrichia > Leptotrichia trevisanii. The sequence continues at coordinate 40,638 of NZ_KI519447.1, read as the reverse complement.
CATATTTGGCTTTATCCGTAAATTTATGTTTTTTACTTTTTTCCTGTGAACTTCATACCCTAAAATTTTTTCTGTTTTCATTTTTTATTTTAATTTTCCTCTTTATACATTTTTTATCTTTTCTAAAAATTGAAATTAGCCTATTTTAGACTTTAAAAAGACTTTTCTTGCATTTTCCAATACATCCTTCTGCAATTTATAAGTAACCAGCTTTAGTGCTTCCTCGTAAGTACACCACTGAAAATCCTCAATTTCAAAAGTATCAATTTTAACTTCCTCGTCTTGTGTAATTCCTGCAAAAATTGTAACTTTCTTAATAGTTTTTTCATTTGGAATATATTTTATTTCACGTTCAAAATCTGGAATAATTTTTATGTTTACATTTGTTTCTTCGTGAACTTCACGAATTGCCGTTTCTTCCCTTGTTTCATTGTTTTCAATATGTCCTTTTGGAAAGCCCCAGTTACCGTTGTGCATTTTCACAAGCAGAATTTTTTCAGTATTTTCATTAAAGACAATTGCCCCGCATGATTTTTCATACTCAAATTTATCATTCAGATTATAATGCTTCACAATATATTTTAACAATGCTTCTTTCTCATTCTCAATTTCATCACCTAATACAAGTTCATACAGCTTATTTTTTACTTCTCCAATTTCACGATTGTTAAATTTAAGATTTATCAAATCAATTCCAGTTATGTCCAAATCATTAAACTGTGGTATTTTTCCCTGTTTTTTTATATTTTCAATTTTGTCCCGGAAATTTTGTAAAATCTGTTCATTTTCTTTTTTTGTTCTAATCCCTTTAGAATTTAGATCTGCAGAAAATAAATTAAAAAGTCTTTTTAGATTTTTTTCTTCCATTTCAATAATCAATTTTTTTAAAACTTTGTCCGAAACATCTTGATAAATTAACATGTGATTTCTAACAATTTTTTTTACTGAATTTGTAAAATCATTGGATGCTTTAAGCTGTCTTAATTCTTCTTCTGCAATTAATGCACTTTCCTTTTCGTGTCCATAAAAATGAAAAATACCCTTCGCATCAATAATTTTTACATTTATTTTTCCCAAATCGTGAAAAAGTGCGGCAAATCTGGTTATCAAATCGTAATCACAAAGATGGATAACTTTTATAATATGGTTAAACAAATCGTCGGGATGATTGGGATTGTTTTGATTAAAATTGTAGGCATAATGAAATTCTGGAATTATCATTTCCAGCACTCGCAATTTTTTCATTTCAATAAAAGCCTTTTTCGCATAATTTCCCATTAAAATTTTACTTAACTCATCAAAAATTCTCTCTTTAGATATTTTTGTCAAAAATTTTCTTTTTTTGTAAATAGCTTCCGCAGTTTTTTTATCCAGATTGAATCCAAGTTTTGAAATAAATCGAAAAGCCCTTAAAATTCTAAGAGCATCCTCTTCTATTCTTAATTTAGGCTTTCCAACAAACCTTATCACTTTCCTTCTAATATCCTGCCTTCCGCCATATAAATCAATTATCCCAGTTTTTTTGCTATATGCCAGTGAATTTATCGTAAAGTCCCGTCTTGCCAAATCCTCTTCGATTGTCTTTACAAATTTAATTTCTTTTGGATATCTGCTGTTGAAAACTCCTGTTTCCTTACGAAATTTTGCTATTTCATAACTTTTTCCATTGACTTTTATCATAAGAATCCCAAAATGGGCTCCCGTTTCCTTTGGGCTATAATCAGCAAAAATTCTTTTTAATTCTGAATATTCTATATCAGTTGCAAAATCATAATCACCGGGATCTTTATTTAGAAATCTATCTCTAACTGCTCCACCAACAAGAAATCCTGTTCCATTTCTATTCAGTTGTTCCAATATGAATTTTACATCATCATCCAAATTAAATTGCATTCCAAATATGTCCTTTCAATTATTTTTTGTCTAACCAATTATTTTGTTAAATCAGAAATAAGTTTTTTGATTATAATTTTTTTCTCAATTTTGCTATATAAAAGCCATCTAGATATTCATTTTTATACGAAATATACACTCCCCCAAATTCATCTCTCATAGTTTTAATATTTTTGGGAATTTCCACTTCCAGAATTTCTAAATCCTCATATTTTTCCAAGAAATACTGAATATTATTTGTATTCTCGTTTTTAGAAAATGTACAAGTGCTATAGAGCATTTCTCCGCCACTTTTCAAACATTTATACGCACTTTCAAATATTTTTTTCTGAAGTTTCTTCAAATTTTTTATATCATTTGCAGTCAGCTCATATATTTTTTCAGGTTTTTTCCGAAGAACTCCAAGTCCACTGCACGGCATATCCAAAAGTATTTTATCAAACATCATATCTAAATTCTCAATTTGTGTGGCATCATTCAATTTTACTTCAAAATTACTGTATCCATATTTATTTTTAAGTTCATTCAATAATTTTATTTTATGTTCGTGAATATCTGTAGAAATTAATTTTTTCGGATTAAATAACTGTAAAATCGCAAGGGATTTTCCACCAGGAGCAGCACAGGCATCAAGCACCACATCTCCATCCTTCACATCTAAATTTTTCACAGCTAAATAAGACGAAGCATCCTGAATCACAACATTCCCATTCTTATAAATCTCCGTATCAAAAATATTTGCATTTGATAAATAATAAACTTCTCCGACAGAAAATAAAATCTTTGTATTAATATTTTTCAGAGTTTCCTCAAATTTTTCTTTCATAATTTTATTTTTATCAAATCTAACTGACAAATAGCTTCTTTTTTTATAAGACTTAAGCATTTTTAAATAATCATCAGAATAATCAATTTTCATCTTATTCACAAACCATTGCGGATATGACAAAACAATACTTTCTCTCTTATCCTGCGGAATCTCATCATCAAATTTTTCCTTATTTTTCAAAACCGTCTGCAAAGCCGCATTTACAAATCCAACCTGATGTGCATTCAAAATCTTTGCAATCTCCCCAGCCTCAAAAATCACTCCTGCATTATCCGATTCCATAAAAAACAATTGAGCAACTGAAATTCTCAAAAGCTGTTTTATCTTCCGCTTTTTCACATTCTTAACACTTTTTCCAATCAGATAATCAATATAAATCAAATTTTTTATCACAATATTTATCACATTTGTAATAAACATTTTTTCTTTTTTTGTATAACTATTTTTAGAAAAATAGTAATTTAACTGAATATTACTATATTTCCCGTTCTGAATTTCATCCAGTAAATTCACCATATCTAATTTTATATTATTTTTCTTTATCAATTTTTTCCTCTCTAATTTTATAAATAATTCATTTTATAAGATTTATGTTATTAAAATAACTTTATTTCCATTCCCATTTTTCTATTTCTACATTAACATTTTTATCAGCAAATACACTTATCCCATCCGCATCTTTTTCAGGGAATATTCGTGAGGAAAATACTTCCTGTCCGCCATTGATAAACACTTCCACAGAAGAGTTATCCACGAACACAGTAAGTTCCAGCTTTGAAATATCTCCAAGATAGACTTTTCGTAATCTTTTATCAGGCTGTTCACCTTTTGTTCTGTCTAATACAAATTTTTTATCGTTGTAGTCAAATTTTAAAACTGTTTCACTATTTTTACCAGTTCTTAATTTTAATCCAAAATCAGAATTAATGTCAGTGAATCTTGCTTTTAGCTCGTAAGTTGTTCCTGTTCCAACTTTCACTTCTCCAGCCACTTTTTCATTAAACTCAATTTTTTCTCCACGGATACTTTCCATTTCCTTTATTGGCAGCTGATAAAGTTTTCCATTTATCACTTTAAGTTCTCTTGGCAATGTTAGGCAGTGAAGCCATTCGTTTTTCACAGTTGGAAAATCTTCCTCTTCTGGAACTCCCATCCATCCTACAATAATTCGTCTTCCTTTGTCATCTTCCATTGACTGTGGTGCATAAAAGTCGTGTCCTCTGTCGATTTCCACAAAATTTGATGAAATTTCAAATTCAGGTTTTTCGTAATCCAGTTTCCCAAATAAATATCCTGTCTGATATTTGTTGTTGTATAAATCTCCTTCTGGCTCCAGCCCTTGTGGAGAAAATACCAATAAATCCTTTATTTCTCCAGTTTTTTCGTCTTTTAACTGGAAATAGTCAGGACATTCCCACATAAATCCAAAATCTTTAATTTTTCCATGATTTGCCCCAGCAATCTCACCTTCAAACTTCCAGTCCTTTATATTTTCTGAACTGTATAAAACTGCTTTTCCTTCCAGATTTTCACTTTGAATACCAATTACCGCATAAAATTTTCCATCTTTTTTCCAGATTTTTGGATCTCTTATGTGCCGAGTATATCCATCTGGCTGATTTACAATGCTTGGTTCCCATCTCTCAAAATTTTCTCCGTCGCTGGAAACTGCTAGGCATTGGTAAGATTCTCTGTTTCCATCAGCATCTTTCACATTTCCTGTATAAAATAAATAAAGTTTTTTATCATCCGCAATTGCACTTCCAGAATAAACTCCATCCTTGGAATACCAGGTATCAGGCCGCAAAGCCGTTTTCAGCCTTTCCCAATGTAGCAAGTCATCACTTACGCTATGAGCCCAAGTTTTATTTTTATGATTAGTTCCCAACGGATTCCATTGATAAAACATATGGTATTTACCTTTAAACTGAGAAAATCCATTTGGATCGTTAATAAGTCCCACAATTCCCTGAATATGATATTTTTGTCGCCAAAAATCTTTTTCCACAATCTCTTTTTTTTCTAAAACTGACTTTTCCTCATTTTCTTTAACTTTCGTAAACTCCATATTTTAAGCCACCTTTCATATCATAAAATTTTAATTATTTGTTTTCTATTTATTCTATTATTTTTATTTTTTTGCTATATGTACGAGTTTTTTTATCGAACTGATGAAAATTAAACAAATTTAGATTTTGGAAAAACAATTATAACTTTTAAGTCCGATTTTAAACTAATTTTACTATATTTTACCATATTTTACCACTTTTTCCAAATTTTTACAGTTTTATTTATGACTTTTCAGGTAATTTTAAGAGTAAAAAAATAATTTTTGCTTTAGATTTGCACTTTATTTGAATTTATAGTATAATAATATATTACGAAAAAATTTTTATAGCGAGGTGAATTAATTATGACTAAAATTAACATGGATATGATTCAGACTATTGGGCTGGCAGTCATTTTACTGTTAATTGGAATGAAACTTAGGAAAAAAATTAAATTTTTTGAAAAATATTGTATTCCAGCACCTGTAATTGGTGGATTTTTGTTTTCAATACTTGTTTTTATTTTAAGGCAGACAAATATAGCTGAAATCAAGTTTAATGATACGTTGCAAAAATTCTTTATGGTGATGTTTTTTACAAGTGTAGGATTTAACGCAAGCCTTAAAGTGTTGAAAAAAGGTGGAAAAAAAGTTGTTGTTTTCCTGTTTGTTGCATCAGGGTTGTGTATTTTACAAAATGCTGTTGCAGTTGGGCTTTCAAAATTTGTGGGAATTCCGCCATTATTGGCGTTAATGACAGGATCTACACCAATGACTGGGGGACATGGAACATCAGCGGCTGTGGCTCCAACAATTGAAGCTCTTGGTTCTGCATATAAAGGGGCAAACGCTATTGCAATTGCTGCTGCGACTTTTGGACTTATTGTTGGATCGGCGATGGGAGGCCCTATTGCCAGTAGACTTATTAAAAAGCACAAATTGTTACCAGAACATTTTGTAAAGGATGGAATACAGCATGGAGATGAGGATATTGACGAAGAAGTGTTAAAAAGACAGAAACCTTATCTTGATGGCGAACGTTTTTCGATGGCGTTTTTTTATATTTTGATTGCAATGGGAATCGGTTCGTATTTATCAATGTTTATTGACTATCTTATGAGCTTTACAAATTTTGAGGCACATTTCCCGATTTACATTGGGCCAATGATTGTTGCGGCAATTATTAGAAACTTGTCTGACAATGTAAAGGCAATGAATGCTCCAACTAAGGAAATAAGCATTCTTGAAGATGTGGCACTTAGTTTATTTTTGGCAATGGCATTAATGACATTGAGATTGTGGGAATTAATTGACTTGGCACTTCCTGTAGTTATTTTACTGGTTGCACAGATTATTTTAGTTTATCTATACTTAAATTTTGTAACATTTAAGGCAATGGGATCAGATTATGATGCGGCAGTGATGGTGTCAGGACATTGTGGATTCGGACTTGGAGCGACTCCAAACGGAATTTCAAACATGAAAGCGGTTACAGAAAAATATGTTTACTCAAAAATGGCATTTTTCGTAATTCCAATTGTCGGTTCACTATTTATTGATTTTGCCAACATCAGTATTATTACGATATTTACACAGTTTTTTAAATAACAGTTTGAAATTTTTTAGAAACAAAAGAAAAAGAAGAAAAGCCTGAGTTAAAGTTCTTCTTCTTTTTTTATTTGTAAGGAAAGCAAATCTACACTTTTTTAGTATATTGATATTTTTGATTTTATTATAAACCAAGTACATCCTTCATTGTATACAGTCCCACTTTCTTCCCAAAAAGAAATTCCACAGCTTTAACTGCACCATCTGAAAACATTTTTCTTGACAACGCTTCATGCTTTATTTCAATAATTTCATCATTTTTTGCATAAATTACAGTATGTTCCCCGACTATGTTTCCACCACGTATGGCGTGAACTCCTATTTCCTTTTCGGCTCGTTTACTGTGTCCTTCCCTTCCATAAATTGTTCTATAATCTTTTCCATTATCATCCAGGTTTTCCTTTACAACTTTAAGCAGGGTATTTGCTGTACCGCTTGGTGCGTCAATTTTTCTGTTGTGATGCTTTTCAATTATTTCAATATCAAAATCCTTTAATAATTTTGTTGCAAAAGCCACAATTTCATTTACAATATTTACCCCAACAGAAGTATTTGTTGCCTTAATTATCGGTATTTGCTTTGCCGCCTCTTCAATTTTTTTCAGTTGTTCTTCCGAATGTCCTGTTGTTGCGATTAAAACTGGAACTTTTTTATCAATTCCCGCTTCAAGCACGTCTTCCAGCAAGCTAAAATGCGAAAAATCAATAATCGCATCAAACTCTACATCTTTTCCCTTCAAATTTTTAAAATCTCCATTTCCAAGCGGATCAACCAGCCCAACAAATTCATTTCCAGAATTTATTACTGATTCCTTTACATACTGTGCCATAACTCCGGCACCATAAACAACTACTTTCATAAACTCTCCTATTTCTATTTTTTTATATAAAAAAAACGGGGCATGGCTTAAATGCCCCTACAATTTTCTAGCTGCTTCTTGAACCACCCATATCCAGTCTAAGATTTGGAAGTTTTCCTTTTATCACTTTTCTTTCAATTAATGATTCTGAAGCTCCTACTTTTGTTAATCTTTCTATTACTTCAATTATAAATTCATTATTTTCATCCACGTCGTAGTCTGCAGGTACTCCTAAAAGCTCCCTGCCTTCTGGTGTTGAAATTGGTGTATTTATATATTTTATAAGCTGATTTGTGTTTGCATCATATTTTACTGTTCCCCATACTAAGTCAATATTGTCAGAAACTTTGTCATTTGGTGCAATGGCTTCCACTGAGTGAGCTACTTCTGAGAAGTTTCCATATTGATCTTCGTATCCGATGGACGCTTTATAGTGCTGATTTACGTCAATTTCAGTAATGTAATGTGAACCAATTCTTTCGTGTCTTATAATTTTTCTATATTCGTATCCGTCTTTATAAAGTTTTATGACTACATTATCAATAACACCATTATTTGACGCCAATCTTTCAAATGTATCATCACGAATTTCCCAGTATATATATAATGTTGTAGGATTTTTTGGCATTAGGACAAGTTCGTCTGTAAAATATGCTGCTGGTAATGGAGCCTTGTCAAAGTAAATATCTTCCTGATTGGAGTTACCGTCAAATTCCACACCTTTTGCAAATTTTGAACGGTTAATTTCAGTTTCAACATATCTACGTTTTATTTGTTCTGGAGAAATTCTTTCATAGTTAAAATCAAAGGCTTTAAAACTTCTTCTATATTTTCTGCCTAGATTTCCTAATAACTTTTTATTGGCAAAATTTCTATAGAACGTTCTGCTTCTTTTCATAAAGAAGTATTTTATTAAAATTTTTTCAATAGTTTCCTTTTCGATAACTTCCATGGAAACAAATTTTTCTAATTTTTTTAATTTTTTATTATTTTTATTTCCAATTAATTTTTCATTAACATAATTTCTATAAAATGTTCTTATTCTATTTTTTTTCAATTGCTCCATTCCCATTCCACCTTTACATTATTTTTTTTAATTTTAAAATTAATTAACTATATTTTATATATATATATTATACCACATTTTCTAGAATTTCAAAATTTATTTTCTGCTTAAATTGCTCTGAATACGTTTTTTTGTTCCCAAAATATCCTGATCTTCTTTTATTTTTTGTTTTTTTGCCTTTTCAATGGCAACTTCCCTTGCCATCCGTTCCGCCTCTGCTTTAGTCGCTTCAACGATATTCACTCCCAAAATAACGACTTTATCCTGTCGAACTTCGAGAAATCCCCCTTCCAGATAATATGTCATTTCCTTATTATCCTTTTCTCGAACAAGCATTTCCCCTGCACCAATTGGCGTAATATAATTAATATGCTTGGCAAGTATTCCAATATCTCCGCCTTCTGTACGCAATTTCACAAATTCAACGGGCTTTTCAAAAACAAGTCTTTCGGGAGTTACTGCTTCCAAAATAAATTCTGTTGCCATAAATCCTCCTTTCTGCTCAGAATATGCCAGATTATGCAACAAATACATTTTTTTATTAAATTATTTATTGGAAAAATAGGGGAGATTATCCCCAAATCCAATAAACTTTTTTATAATTGTTCCTTATAAGTTATTCACTCATTAATTCTCTAGCTTTTGCCACTGCCTCGTCAATTGTTCCGACGTATAGGAATGCCTGTTCAGGTAAATCATCATGAAGCCCATCCAAGATTTCCTTGAATCCACGAATTGTTTCTCTTAGCGGCACATATTTACCTTTCATTCCAGTAAACTGTTCTGCTACTGAGAAAGGCTGTGAAAAGAATCTTTGGATTTTTCTAGCACGATTTACTGTTAATTTATCATTTTCATCCAGCTCATCCATTCCTAGAATTGCTATAATATCTTGCAATTCCTTGTATCTTTGTAATACTTTCTGAGTTTCCCTTGCAATTTTATAATGCTCATTTCCAACAATTTCAGGCTCAAGTATTCTTGAAGTTGAATCAAGAGGATCTACTGCTGGATAAATTCCAAGTGATGCAATTTGTCTTGACAATACTGTTGTTGCATCCAAATGCGCAAATGTTGTTGCTGGTGCCGGATCTGTCAAGTCATCTGCTGGCACGTATACAGCCTGTACTGATGTAATTGAACCTGTACTTGTCGAAGTTATTCTTTCCTGCAAGGCTCCCATTTCAGTTGCCAAGTTTGGCTGATATCCTACGGCTGATGGCATTCTTCCAAGCAGTGCCGACACTTCTGATCCTGCCTGAGTGAATCTGAATATATTGTCGATAAATAAAAGTACGTTCTGTCCTTCCTTATCTCTAAAATATTCCGCCATTGTAAGTGCTGTAAGCCCAACTCTTAGTCTTGCACCAGGTGGTTCATTCATTTGTCCATACACTAACGCTGTCTTGTCGATAACCCCACTTTCAGTCATTTCATTATACAAATCACGCCCTTCACGTGTACGTTCTCCAACTCCTGCAAATACGGAAAGTCCTCCATGCCCTTTTGCGATATTATTGATTAACTCCTGGATTAATACTGTCTTTCCAACTCCAGCTCCTCCAAACAGTCCGATTTTTCCACCTTTTAAATATGGTGCCAATAAATCCACCACTTTTATTCCTGTTTCCAGTATTTCTGAATCTGTTCCCTGTTGCTCAAATGACGGTGCGTCCTTATGGATAGATTCCCTTAATACATCCGCATCCAATTTTTCACCATCATCAACCGCTTCCCCAAGTACATTGAAAATTCTACCTAATGTAGCTCTTCCAACGGGAACTTGAATCGGGTTACCAGTATCTACAACTTCCAGTCCACGTCTTAGCCCTTCAGTTCCAGACATTGCAACTGCTCTCACAACGTTGTTTCCATTGTGGGCATGAACTTCAGCTACTAATTTTTCTCCGTTTTCCTTATATACTTCAAGTGCATTATAAATATCAGGCAGCTTTTTTTCAAATTTTACATCTATTACCGGCCCGATAACTTGCACTAATTTACCTTTATTCATCGGTTACCTTTAACCTCCTTCTTAGTTTATGTCCGTATAATTCTTTAAGGAAATAAGTTATTGTACTCCTAAAGAACCACTTATAATTTCTGTCAATTCCTGTGTTATTTTTCCTTGTCTTTCACGATTGTATTGTACTTCCAGGTTTCTTATCATTTCAGCGGCATTGTCGTTAGCCTGTTTCATCGCAGACATTCTGGCTGAATGTTCACTTGCCGAATTTTCCAGAAGTGATTGATACAATTTTATATTCAGAACTTGTGGAACAAATGAATTTAACACTTCCTCCTCTGACGGATCAAATACATATTCCTTTGTTGGCAACCCTTCCTTTTTTTCTATTGGAAGTAATTTTTCCACTTGAATATTGTATTCAATTGCTGATACAAATTTTGAATAAATCATATAAACTTCATCATAAAAATCGTTTAAATAAAACTGTACAACATCTTCACTGATTTTTTTCCCAGTTTCAAACATTGTTTCGGGAATCATCTGCGTATATTCACTATCCACGTTAATATCCCGATTTTTACAATATTCTTTTGCCTTTCTTCCAATCGTTACGACTGAAACGTCCTTTCCTTCCTTCTCAAATTGCTTTCTCATATTTTCAAGCCTTCTAAAAGTATTTGAGTTAAAACTTCCGCATAGCCCACGATCCGATGTCATTACAATGATACCGATTCTTTTGACTTCCGACTTTCCATCAAAAATTACAAATTTATTTCCTTTAAGACTTGCAACCAGATTGTCAAACGCCTCATCTACAGCATGTGCATAGTTTCTGGATTTTAAAGTTAAAACTTGAAATTTTTTAAACTTTGTAGAAGAAACAATATTCATTGCATTTGTTATTTGACTTGTATTTTTTACACTGTCAATACGTTCTTTTATTTCTTTCATATTTGCTGCCATATTATTTCACCTGCTTTACCAGACATATTCTTTTTTGAAGTCTGTTATAAATTCATCAAGTTTATTTTTTAGATCGTCATCCAATACTTTTTTCTCACGAATTTCATTTAAGATTTCTGAATCGTTTTTAAGTGCTTCGATTAAATCTTTTTCAAATGTTCTAACTTTTTCAGTTGGAACATCGTCAAAATATCCATTTGTAACACAGTAAAATGAAATTACCTGTTCCTGAACTTTGAATGGGCTATATTGTGGCTGTTTTAACACTTCCATAATTTTAGATCCACGGTTAAGCTGATCCCTTGTAGCCTTGTCCAAATCCGATCCAAACTGTGTAAATGCCAGTAATTCATTGTATTGGGCAAGTTCCAGTTTCACTTTTGAAGCCACCTGTTTCATTGCCTTAATTTGTGCCGCTCCTCCAACCCGTGATACAGAAACTCCTGCATTTATTGCTGGCCTGAATCCTGAATTAAATAAATCTGTTTCTAAAAATATTTGTCCATCTGTTATTGAAATAACATTTGTTGGAATATATGCCGAAATATCTCCTGCACGTGTTTCTACGATTGGAAGTGCCGTAATTGAGCCTCCACCCAGTTTATCGCTTAATTTTGCCGCTCTTTCAAGCAGTCTTGAGTGAAGATAGAAGACATCTCCTGGATATGCTTCCCTTCCCGGTGGACGTTTTAGCAGTAATGACATTTCACGGTAAGCTACCGCATGTTTTGATAAATCATCATAAACTATCAATACATCTTTTCCTTCATCCATAAAATATTCACCCATGGCAACCCCTGAATATGGCGCCAAATATTGAAGTGGTGCCGATTCTGAAGCAGTTGCCGCAACAATAATTGTATATTCCAACGCACCTGCCTCTTCCAGTTTTTTATAAATTTGTGCAACTGTTGATCTTTTTTGCCCAATTGCAACATAAATACATAAAACATCGTTATTTTTTTGATTTATAATGGAGTCAATGGCGATTGCCGTCTTACCAGTTTGTCTATCTCCAATTATTAATTCCCTTTGTCCTTTTCCAATCGGGAACATTCCGTCTATTGCCTTTATTCCAGTCTGCATAGGCTGTGTAACAGGTTTTCTTGCGATAATTCCTGATGCCTGTCGTTCGATTGGCATATGTTTGTCAGCTGTTATAGAACCTTTCCCGTCAATAGGAGTCCCAAGTGCGTCAACTACTCTTCCAAGAAGCTCATTTCCAGCTGGAACTTCAGCTACTTTTCCCAGTCCTTTTACTATGCTTCCTTCTTTTATTCCTTGTGTCTTTCCAAAAATTACTGCTCCAATGTTACTTTCTTCCAAGTTTAGTGCCATTCCGATAGTTCCATTTTCAAACTCTAAAAGCTCTCCTGCCATAGCGTTACTTAATCCGTAGATTCTGGCAATTCCATCTCCTACTTCCAAAACCGTCCCAGTATTGGAAATATCCAGTGAACTTTTGTAATTTTCGATTTCGCTTCGGATTATTTTACTTATTTCTTCTGGCTTGATTCTCAAAGAAAAGCACCTCCGTTTCTAAAAATTTTTCTTTATTTCTTCAATCTGATTTTTTATTGAACCGTTAATAACTTCATTTCCAATTTTTAAAATTCCACCGCCGATTATTTCCTTATCGACTTTAAGATTTAAAACGATTTTTTTACCATATTTGTTTTCAAGTTTTTGTATTAACTGTTCCCTTTGCGTTTCCGATAGCTCCTTTGCAAATATAGCAGTTATTGGAAGTTTATTATTTTCTTCATAATAAAGTTTTAAAAAATATTCTTTTATATCACTGATTAGCGACAATCGTTGCTTTTTAACAATATATTTCACTATTCCAAGTGCTTCTTTTGTCGTATGATCAAATGATTTTTCCAAAAATTTTTCCTTTTCTGGAAATTTTTTCAGAGGATCTTCTAAAATTTTTCTAAATTCCTCTTCCTCCTCATAATTTTCCATAAGAATATTTAACACTTCCCGAACTTCATTTATACTGTTAGAAGATTTTGCTATATTATAAATTGCCGCTGCATATCTTTTTGCAATTTCATCATTAGCCATTTTAATCTCCTATCTCATTAATAAACTTGTTTATAGTTTCATCCTGCTTTTCATCAATATTTTCCTTGATAATTTTTTCCGCAAGTTCAACTGCCATTTCCCCAACTTCCTTTTGAAGTTCAAATTTAGCGTTTTGCCGCATTTTTTCAATGTCAGCTTCGGCTTTCATCATCATTCTTTCACGATTGCTCATAGCTTGCGATATAATCTGATCTTTTCTGTCGTCTGCCTGTCTTTCAGCTTTTATCAGAATGTCGTTAGCACGTCTTTTAGATTCCTTTTTCAATTTTTCCATTAATTTTTTCTGTTCTTCCAGTTTTTCCTTTTCGTTCTCAACGATTTCCATTTCAGACAAAGCTAATTTTTTTCTGTCCTCAAGCACTTTTCCGATTTTTTTTGCAAAAGCCCGTGAAAAAAAATAGACTAATACTATAAAGTTTATTATTTGAATAGCCATCGTAAAATCGATGTTTACTAATTTTGCTCCTTCATTCATTTTTTCTCCTTAATTTACATTATTAATCCTATTTTTGTTTCTTTTTAATTCCTTTAAATAACTTTCATATCAAAATTATTTTATCCAAACTTCTGAATTGTTTTATTTATTTACAATTCTAGAGGGCTCGAATAGTATGCCTAATTTTTGCTATCCTTTTAAGAAAATTAATAAGAAAGCTATTACCAACGCATAAATTGCGGATGATTCCGTAATCGCAAGTCCAGTAATTAATGTCTGCATAATATCCTGCTTAGCTTCGGGCTGTCTTGAAACCGCTTCTACTGCATATCCAGTTGCAATCCCTTGTCCTAATCCTGCTCCAATTCCTCCTACTGCTGCAATTCCTGCTCCTAATAAAGCTGCTGCTTGAACTATTCCTTCCATTCTTTTAATCCTCCTAATTTTTATTAAATTTATTTTTGTTTTTTTGTTTTAAAAATTATATTTTTTATAATTCTCTTATTTATGCAAAATCCATTAATTTTAATGACTTTGAACATATAAAAGAACTACAAGTTTATTTTTTATTCTTCTTCGCCTAACGCTTCACCGATATAAACTGATGATAGTATTGTAAATACGAACGCCTGTACTATTCCAATGAATAAATCCAGATAAAGCTGTATAATCATCGGCCATCCGACTGAAAATGAAAAACTTCCCTTCAGCATATTATTTGTCATTGACTGTAACAGTCCACGCCCAACAAGGCTATATAGCAACCCGACAATTACAAGTCCTGCGAGCATATTCCCAAATAACCGCATTGAAGTGTTCAGCACTTTTGAAAAAATATCTACGACGTTTAACGGAAACATAAACCACATTGGTTCAAACAATGATTTTATGTATCCTTTTAAACCATGCTGCTTTATAGAAACTGCCAAGAAGACGACAATCACCACGAGTGATAGCCCAATTGTAGTATTTGGATCCGCTGTTGGCGTTCTAAAAAATGGTTTTACCGTTCTAATGCCATTTTCTTTGACTGCCATCATAATGAACGGGAATAGGAAAGTGCTTAAATTTGAAAACATTATAAATGCAAATAATGCCGCAAAAAATGGTATATAAGTTTTTTTATGTTTTCCAAAAGTAGTCAAAAAGGTATTTTCAATAAAATGATAGTATTCTTCCATAACAATTTGCATTTTGCCAGGTTTTTCCACACTTATATTCTTTGTCCCAGCTCTTACAATAAATATGATTATAAGCATAATTGCCCACGTATCAAGGACTGTCTGGCTAAGTGAAAATTTAAAGTTCCCCAGAACAAAATTAAAATAATGTGGTGCTTCCACGACTGAACTCGGTGACTCAAATTTCACTGGTAAAAACGTCGAAATAATTGATAAAATCACATTTACAATAACCATCATAAGAAATAGAAATCCTAAAGATTTCAAAATTTTATTTTTCATTATCTCCCTCCTTTCTCCCAACTTTGAGTAAAGATTTAATATTCTTTGTTACATATGCTTATTATACTCCAATTAAATTCATTTTGCAAATTTTATTAACATCAAGGGAAAGTCTTTATTTAAAAGAATTTTTGCATATTTTTATACAAAAACAGCAAGTTATTTATATCACTTTTTATATATTTTAATTTTTTTTACAAAAAAATCAGCACTATCTAAGTCATAATAACTTTAATAATACTGATTTTTTTAATTTTTTTAATTTTTTTAGTTCTCTTAAAATTCTAAATTTTTCTAAATTTAGAAACTAAAAATTGCCATTATTGGAATAAGGCCCTTGTGCCAAGCTGTTTGTCGCATTTTTAGGGTTTGTTAATAATGATTTGTAGCTAAAGAAGATGCTTCCTTTTACTTCTGGATAATTTCTGTTGAAATTTACCTGATTTATTAATTCTTTTGCATTTTGCCAATCATTAACCTTGTATGCGGCTTGTCCAATGTATAAGTCTGTCTGTGTCTGTCCTGCATATTTGCTCCACCATTTTACAAGGGTATTGTACTCAGCGGATTTATGCCCTTGATTCCAGTAAATTTGTGGTGCCACATAATCTATCCAGCCTTTATTCATCCATAATAGAATGTCTGCATATAAGTCATCATAGTTTTGGACTCCCGCTCTTGTTGCAGAACCTCTTGATGGATCAGTAGAGGCGTTTCTCCATACTCCAAATGGACTTATTCCAAATTCTACATTTACATTTTCTTTTTTTATGGATTTATGCAATTTTTCAACTAATTTGTTTACATTATCCCTTCTCCAGTCACCAACTGATGAAAATTTGCTTCCATATTTCTGGTACTGTGCAGAATCTGGATATTCCTGATTTTTAACTTTGTATGGGTAAAAATAATCATCCATATGGACACCGTCAACATCATAGTTTTTTACAACTTCAACAATACTGTTTACAACATAATCATTTACTTCGGGAATTCCTGGATTTAAGTATAATTGTCCTCCGTAAGCCACTGTCCATTCAGGTTTTTTACGTCCGATGTTGTCTTTTGATAATTTATCTCTTGAACTGGATACTGAAAGTCTGTATGGATTAAACCATGCGTGAAATTCGATTCCTCTTTTGTGTGCTTCTTCCACCATGAACTTTAATGGATCGTATCCTGGATTTACTCCTTGTGTTCCAGTTAAATATTCAGACCAGGGTGAGTATTTTGATGGATAAAAGGCATCTGCTGTTGGCTTGATTTGTACAAATACTGCATTCATATTCCATTTTTTTACATTGTCAAGAATTGTCAAAAATTCTCTTTTTTGCTGTTCTACGCTAAGCCCTTTCTTGGATGGCCAGTCGATGTTGCTTACACTTGCTACCCAGACTCCTCTTAGTTCCCTGCTTTTTGTTATTTTCTGATTATTAACTTTTGCTGCATTGCGGTTATTTCCCATTATAATACTGGAAGCATTTAATGACGCCGCTGTTAAAACTGTAATTGCTAATAATGATATTTTTTTTATAATTGATTTCACCAATATCTCCTTTCTGAATGTTAAATCTTCAATATCATTTTAGTACATTTTTTCTAAATTTTCAATACATTATTCTTAATTTTTTCCAATTTCTCAATTTTTCCTATTTTTCGCCTAGAGTTGCCACCATAACTGCCTTTATCGTATGCATCCTATTTTCAGCCTCATCAAACACCACGGAATTTTTGCTTCTGAACACTTCATCAGTAACTTCCATTTCCTTAATTCCATACTTCTGTTCAATTTCCTTCGCAACTTTTGTATTTAAGTCGTGAAATGCAGGCAGACAGTGCATAAATAAATAATCATCCTTTGCATGTTTTACAAGCTCGTTATTTACCTGATAATATGAAAGCCTGTTTATTCTCTCCTTCCATACATCGGATGATTCTCCCATTGACACCCATACATCCGTATAAATCACATCCGCATCTTTTACGCCGGCAATTCTGTCATCTGTAAATGAAATACGCCCTCCATTTTCCTCAGCCAATTTCAAGGCAGTTTCAGCCAATTCCTTATCTGGAAAATATTCTTTCGGAGCAACAATCGTAAAATCCATTCCAAATTTTGCTGCCCCAATCATAAGTGAATTTGCCATATTGTTTTTTCCATCCCCAAGGTATGAAAATTTAATTCCCTTTAAAGTTCCCTTTTTTTCTAAAATTGTCAAAAAATCCGCTAAAACCTGTGTAGGATGAAACTCAGTCGTAAGCCCGTTCCAAACAGGCACACGAGAATGCTTTGCCAATGCTTCAACCAAATTCTGCCCGTATCCCCGATATTCAATCCCGTCATAAAATCTTCCCAAAACCTTTGCAGTGTCTTCAATAGATTCCTTATTATTCATTTGTGAAGTAGAAGGCCCAATATAAGTAACATTCGCACCCTGATCATAAGCCGCCACCTCAAATGCACATCTAGTCCGTGTCGAAGTTTTTTCAAAAATTAGTGCAATATTTTTTCCAACTAATTTTTTCTTTTCAGTTTTATTTTTTTTATCCTCCTTCAATTTCTTTGCCAAATCCAGTAAATATTGCAATTCCTCCGTTGTAAAGTCCAGCAGTTTCAAAAATGAACGTCCCTTCAACATAATTTTACCTCTTTTCCTAATATTATTTTGCAATTTATATATTCTATTATATCATTTAAATCTTATAATTTATACTATTTCCTGTTTAAACAATGAAAATCAAAAAATTAAACTCATTTTTTACAAGATTATGCTATTATATTTGTCTATTAACTATTAAAATGCCCTTTAATTAAATTTAATCATTAAGTATCCAACGTAAGGACTTTTATAATTTTATTCCTCTTTATTTAAATGGAGTTTAATATTAAAATGTTTTTAGAAATAAGGGATTTAATTTAACTTCTTGTTTTTTTATTGACTGAAAAATATTAATTTGATATACTGAAAATAACGAAGAATACGATTATGGGGGTATAAAAATGAAACATAAAAAAGAAAAAATTGTAAAGACAAATGCTTTAAGACAGCTAGATAAACAGAAGATTCCATATATTATTCATACTTATGAGTGGAGTGAGGATAAAAGCGGAGGGCTTGGTGTTGCGGAAAAATTACCTGAATTGGCGGAGAGAGTTTTTAAGACAATTGTGTTAAAGGGAAAAAGTAAGAATTTGTATGTTTGTGTGATTCATGGAGAGGCTCATCTTGATTTAAAGAAAGTGGCGAAGGCTTGTGGAGAGAAAAATATTGATTTATTGCCATTATCAGAATTGGAGAAGGAAACAGGATATATTCGTGGAGGATGTTCTCCTGTGGGAATGAAAAAGTTGTTTGAGACTTTTTTTGACAAGAAAGTTGAAAAATTTGATAAAATAATGGTTTCAGCTGGTAGACGAGGATTACAGATGGAAGTGGAAACAGAAAAACTGGTTGAAGTGGTGAAAGGGAATGTTGTGGATTTGACGATGGAAGAAATATAATTTTTGAGTTAGTTTTTAATAATTACAAAAGAAAAATTACTTAAAAGGAAGAATACAAAAACAAAAATTGTCATAAATTGCTAACCGAATGTCGCTTTTTATCATTGAAAATGATTTTAATCTTT
Source organism: Leptotrichia trevisanii DSM 22070 (assembly GCF_000482505.1). Lineage (NCBI taxonomy): Bacteria > Fusobacteriati > Fusobacteriota > Fusobacteriia > Fusobacteriales > Leptotrichiaceae > Leptotrichia > Leptotrichia trevisanii. Next base: position 21,790 of record NZ_KI519447.1, on the reverse strand, counting down.
GATAAACTAATTTATGTGGAAAACAAAAATGAAAATAAAAATTTAAAAATGATAAGGAAAAGAGAGGAAAATTAAAAATATGAAAAAAGTAATTTTATTGACAGGAGCAAGCAGTGGAATTGGATATCAAACAGCGGAAAGTTTGACAAAAGAGGGGCATGTGGTTTATGGTGCAGCTAGAAGAACTGAGAAAATGGAGACTTTAAAACAGTTTTGAGTTAAACCTATACATTTAGATGTGACTGATGAGGAAAGTATTAAAAGTGCAATTGATACAATAATTGGAAATGAAGGTCGTATAGATGTTTTGATAAATAATGCGGGATATGGTTCTTATGGTGCGATAGAAGATGTTGAAATAAGTGAAGCAAAAATGCAGTTTGAGGTTAATTTATTTGGATTGGCGAGATTGGTTCAATTAGTGCTTCCGCATATGAGAAAGCAAAAACCAGGTAGAATTATAAATATTTCTTCGATGGGAGGAAGATTGACAAGTTATTTTGGTGGGTGGTACCATGCGACTAAATATGCACTTGAGGCATTCAGTGATGCGTTGCGTATGGAAGTGACTGATTTTGGAATAGATGTTTCGCTTATTGAGCCAGGTGGAATAAAAACTGACTGGGGAATTATTGCTGCAGATAAACTGGCAAATTCTGCAAAAGGTGGAGCATATGAAAAAGAAGCATTGAAGACAGCGGAAGGAATGAAAAAGCAATATTCGGGAAATATGCTTTCTAACCCAATTGTTATTACAAAAGCAATTTCAAAAGCAGTAAACAGTAATCGTCCTAAAGCAAGATATTTAATAGGCTTTATGGCAAAACCTCTTGTATTTTTACATACTATTCTTCCAGCAAGAGTTTTTGACAAAATTATGAAAAGTGCTTCGAAATAGGTAAAAAAATAATTGAAAATTGAATTTTTCTGAGAAACTTATATAAGAAGAAATTAATTTTGGGAAAATGGAAAATTTGAGATAAAAAAACTTTGGAAAAATGGAGAAAATATGAAAATAACTATGCCAAAGCAGTTTCAGGATTTTTTGAAGAGTATTGGATTATCAATTGAAAATATTCTTGAACAAGCGGGAATACCAAATATTTTATGGAAAGAAGAAATTCAGCTTTCTACTGAGGAATATTATTTATTTTTGAAAAAAATTGATGAAGTTATTACTGATGAGCAAATTTCAGCAATTAGCAATATTGATAACTTGAATGTGTTTATTCCATCATTTTTTGCAGCACTTTCTTCAAAAAATGGACTTGAAGGCTTAAAAAGATTGGCAAAATACAAGAAATTAATAGGGCCTGTTTTTTTGGAAATTAAAGAGTTTGAAGAAATTGTTCAAGTGCAGTATTTTTTTGAACAAAGGGAAAAGGAATTACCACGTTTTGCAGTTTTGAATGAACAACTTATGTTGATAAATTTATTGAATAAAGGAATTGGTAAGGAAATATCTCCAGTAAGTGTTACAAGTCCTTTTGAGTATGGTGAATTATTGACAAAAGAGATAAATGCTACGATAAATAAAGCAAAGCAAAATGAAGTCATTTTCAGCATGAAAGATTTGAAAAAGCCATTTTTGACAGCAAATAATATAATGATGGAATATTTGGAACCGCAATTGAAACAGAAACTGGCAGAAATGGAAAGTGAGACATTTGAAACTTTTGCAAGCAGAGTTCAGAAAAAACTTTTTCAGCTTATTCCGAGTGGACAGTTTGGACTTGAAAATGTAGCAGAAGAGTTTGGGATAAGTGGAAGGACTCTTCAAAGAAATCTGGCAGCAGAAAATACCAGTTTCAATCAGATGGTAAAAGATATTCAAAAAATAATGACCTTCAACTATTTGGAAGCAAAGGAACTTTCAATAGATGAAATAGCCTATCTAGTAGGATATACTGAAACTTCTTCCTTTTATCGGGCATTTAAAAAATGGACAGGGAAAACAGTATCGCAGTATCAGAAAGAGAAAAAATAAAAATTGAAATACGTCAGAAATTAGGCGTATTTTTTGTTACAATTACAATTGTTTTAATAATTCAGAAAACTATTTTTCGTTGCAAAATGAAACGCAAAATGGAACGAAAACCTTTTCGTTGCAAAAATGATAAAAATGAAGTATAATTAATTTATAAAAGGGCTATTTTAAAGGAATTATATATATTTTTTTATTTAAAAGAATGGAGGGTTCAAATGAGAAAAGAAAGTAAAAAGATAGAGTTTAAGAAAAAAATAACAAAAAGTTATTTGAAAACAGTTTCTGCTTATTTTAATTATGAAAGTGGGAAAATAATTTTTGGAATAAATGATAATGGAGAAGTTATAGGAATAGAAAAGATAATGGAAAATAAACTTAATATAGAAAATACCATTAATGACAGTATAAAACCTAAGCCAGAATATACATTGGATGTTGAAAAAATAGATGGAAAAAGTTGTATAGTTTTAAATGTGAAAAAAGGAGATTTTCCACCATATTATTACAATGGCAAAGTCTACAAAAGAAATGACACATCGACAATTGAAGTAGACACAGTTGAATTGAACAGATTGATATTACAAGGAAGTAATTTAGATTATGAAGCAATTGAAGTAGAAAATGAAAAATTAGAATTTACATTTTTAGAAAAAAAAATGAAGGAAATAGTAGGGATAAAAGAATTAAATTTAGACATATTAAAAACTCTGAATTTGTATAAAAATAGAAAATTTAATATAGCTGCTGAACTTTTTGCGGATAATAATAATAGAAAATTTTCTGGAATTGATATAGTGGTTTTAGGTGAAAATATAAATAAAATACTATTTAGGGAAAACATTGAAAGAAAATCCATACTTGAACAATATTTTGAAGCAATCAGCACATTTGAAAGATATTATGAGTATGAAGAAATAGTAGGAGCTGAACGTATAAAAAAAGAAAAAATTTCAAAAGAAGCTTTCAGGGAATCTGTTGCAAATGCAATAGTCCATAGATTATGGGATATAAATGCAAATATAAAAATAGTAATGTCAAATGATAAAATTGAGATTATATCGCCAGGAAGTTTACCTTCAGGAATGTCTGAAGATGAATATATGAGAGGATATGTTTCAGTTTTAAGAAATCCCATAATAGCAAATATTTTTTATAGACTAGGAATAATAGAAAAATTTGGAACAGGAATAAAAAGAATAAAATATGAATACAGGGAAAATTCTGTAAAACCGTCTTTTGAGATATATGAAAATAGTATAAGGATAACTTTGCCGATAATTGAAACAGTTCTAAGTAATTTAGTTAATGGAGAAGTAAAAGTCTTTGAAATTCTTAAAAAGTATGAAAAATTAAGTAGGAAAGAAATCGAAGAATTAAGTGGATATAACAAATCAAAAGTCATAAGATCGATAAATGGTTTAATTGAGAAAAGCATTGTTGAGCAGGTAGGAAAAGGACGTTCAGTAAAATATCAGTTGAAAAAATAAACCAAAATTATTTTTTTCATTTCAAAATGAAACGTAAAATGGAACGAAAGGCTTTTCGTTTCAAAAGTGATAAATTATATTGAATGTCAAATAGAAAATATTACAATCAGCTTGTAAAAAACAAAGTAGAAGTAGGAAATGTACAAATACATGATATAATTGAGGTGAAATAATAAATTTGAATGAGGAGGCTAACTATGGGAGAAAAGATAGAAAAAGAATTAAAATGGGCTGTGCTGGGAACTGGCGTAATTGCAAATGAGATGGCACAGGCACTTGAAAAAATGGGGAAGAAACTTTATGCAGTAGCAAACAGAACACATGGAAAGGCTGTGGAATTCGCCAAAAAATATGGAGTTCAAAAAGTTTATGACAAAATAGAAGATATGTTTACAGACAAAGAAACTGATATAATCTACATTACAACTCCTCATAACACACATATAAAATTTATGATTGAAGCACTTAAAAATGGGAAGCACGTACTATGTGAAAAATCAATTACATTAAATAGTAAAGAACTTGAAGAAGCAGTAAAAATTGCAAAGGAAAAAAAATCTTATTCTCGGAGAAGCAATGACAATTTTCAATATGCCACTTTATACTGTACTTTCAGAAATTGTAAACTCAGATAAACTTGGGGATGTTAAAATGATACAGGTTAATTTTGGAAGTTATAAGGAATATGACATGAATAATAGATTTTTCAACAGAAATCTAGCAGGAGGAGCATTGCTTGATATAGGAGTTTATGCCATTTCCTTACAAGGCTGTTTATGACTTCAAAACCTGATAATGTGCTTTCACAGGTGAAATATGCACCAACAGGAGTGGATGAACAGGTAGGTATAATTATGATGAATAAGGAACAGCAGATGTCAACGATAGCACTTACACTTCATTCAAAACAGCCAAAAAGAGTTGTAATTGCATGTGAGAAAGCATATATTGAAATTACCGAATATCCAAGAGCTGATAAGGCTAAAATAATTTATACTGAAACTGGTGAAGTTGAGGAAATTACAGCAGGGATGACATCAAATGCACTTCAGTATGAACTTCAGAACATGGAAGAGTCTGTAAAAACAGGAATTAACAAAATGAAACTGGAATATACGATAGATGTTATGGATATTATGACAAAATTACGTAAGGAATGGGGAATGATCTATCCTGAAGAAGAGTAGCGAATAAAAGGTAATTGTAAATTGGTTGATGATGTTCAATATTTAAATAAAAAGGAGATGTTCTGTTATGAAAAAAATAATGAATTTTGTATTGCTTATGTTATGTCTTTTTTCATGTAATATTGCTGTGAATGCAGCAGCTAAGGTAAATTCCGTAGTACAGGAAATAAGGAATGAAAAGGATAGAACAGATAAAGAGAAATTGGTAGTACGAAAAGAAGAAGTAGACGATGGACCTGTAGGAGAAGTCAGCTATTACTATAAAGGGAATATACTAAAAAAAATAGTGAGTCACCTTTATTTTGAAACAGGAAATGAATACAGGGAATATTATATTAAAAATAATAGAGTTTACTTTATATATAGTAAATTAACATCTACAGAACATGTTATATGGACAGATAATCCTAAAGTTCTTGGAATTTATGAAACAAGATATTATTTTGATTCTAATGGAAAAATTGTAAGATATGTGGATGAAAATGGAAAAATTCATGAAAATAATCGGAAGATGAAAGAAGCAGATCAAGAGATTAGGAGATTTAAATTGAATTTTTTAGGAAACAGGTTGTAAGTTTAGAATAAAAGTGAGGGTGTGTAATAAATTTTGTGTAAACCTCTAAATAATATATGGTAAAATAACTATATAGTATTTGGAGGTTTTTGTTATGGTTAAAAAGAAAATTGAAAACGAAATTTTTAAAACATTAATTGAGAATTACGGTATTTAAGGATACTAATGATATTAAGGATACGCTTTTGGTTACTATTCAGACTATGCTTGAAGCTAAAATTGAGCATGAACTAGGGTTATGCTAAACATTCTACGAAAGATAGGGTTACTTCAAATTAGGTAATGGCAGTCTAGACTACTAAAAATAACAAAAAATCGAGTATGGGGGTAATGAAATATGAAACATAAGAAAGAAAAAATTACAAAAACGAATGCATTAAGACAGCTGGATAAACAAAAGATTCCACACATTATTCATACTTATGAGTTGAGCGAAGATAAAAGCAGAGGGCTTGGTGTTGCTGAAAAAAGTTGCCTGAATTGGTAGATAGAGTTTTCAAGACTATTGTGTTAAAGGGAAAAAGTAAGAATTTGTATGTTTGTGTGATTCATGGAGAGGCTCACCTGGATTTGAAGAAAGTGGCGAAGGATTGTGAAGAGAAAAATATTGATTTATTGCCATTATCAGAGCTGGAGAAGGAAACAGGATATATTCGTGGAGGATGTTCTCCTGTGGGAATGAAGAAACTGTTCAGGACTTTTTTTGACAAGGGAGTTGAAAAATTACTTGAAAGGAAGAATACAAAAATAAAAATTTAAAAATGATGAGGAAAAGAGAGGAAAAATTAAAAATATGAAAAAAGTAATTTTATTGACAGGAGCAAGTGGCGGAATTGAATATTAGACAGCGGACAGTTTGGCAAAAGAGGGGCATGTAGTTTATGGTGCGGCTAGAAGAACTGAAAAAATGGAGGATTTGAAGCAATTTGGAGTCAAGCCGATATATTTGGATGTGACTGATGAAGATAGTATTAAGAGTTTGAAGAAATTGTTCAAATACAATATTTTTTTGAACAAAGGAAAAAGGAATTGCCACGTTTTGCAGTTTTGAATGAACAGCTTATGTTGATAAATTTATTGAATAAAGGAATTGGTAAGGAAATATCTCCAGTAAATGTTACAAGGCGGACGTTTTGAACTGGAAAATATAGCCGAAGGATTTGGCATAAGTGGAAGGACTCTTCAAAGAAATTTGTCGGCTGAAAATACAAGTTTTAATCAATTAGTCAAAGATGTTCAGAAAATAATGACTTTCAATTATTTAGAATCAAATGAACTTTCAATAGAAGAAATCGTCTATCTAGTCGGATATACAGAAATTCCATCTTTTTATCGGGCATTCAAAAAATGGACTTGAAAAACAGTATCGCAGTATCAGAAAGAAAAGGATAAATATTAAAATGCGTCAGAAATTTGACGTTTTTTTTTGCTAAAAAATGAAACGAAAAGATTTTCATTAATTATAAATGACCTTAGTTACCACATTGAAGTAGAAAAAGTGGTAATTGATGTTTTTTTAAATTCAAGATATACTTATTATAGATAAAGATATGAGAAATTATTATACAAAAGAAATATTACAACATCAAATTGATAAAGAAAAGAGGGATGTCAGTTTGAATAATCGTATAAAAATATTATTAAAATCAATTTCTGCAAAAAAATATATAACTGCTGAAGAACTGGCAAAAAAGCTGAATATTAGTAGCAAAACTGTAAGAACAACAATAAAAGATTTGAATAACTTGCTTACTAAATCAGGAGGTGAGATAGTTTCTAAATCAGGATATGGATATATACTAAAGATTACTAATGGGGAACTGTTTTCAAAGTTAGATTTAACAAATAAGAGAAAGGTTCTTCCTGATACATCGGAAAAAAGAATACAGTATATTATAGAATATTTAATAAACACAGATAACTACATAAAGGTGGAAAAATTAAGTGAAATGCTTTTTACTTCTCCTAAAACATTGTCTAAAGATTTAAAAGAGGTGGAAAAGATATTTAGTAGCTATAATATAGAACTTAAAAGAAAACCTTATTATGGTATAAAAGCTGAAGGAGAAGAATTTGATTTCCGTCTTTGTATAGCAAACTACATAGAAATGAAAACCAATGGAAATATGAACTTAATAAATGAAAATGAACTCAAAAAAATAGCAGTAGTAATAATGGACACATTAAAAAAAGAAAAATTTAATATATCAGATGTAGCTTTTCAAAATTTAATTATACATATTCAGATAGCTTTAAAAAGGATAAAAGAAAACTGTTATGTTCCTGTTGAGGAAAAAAAGTTGAGAGAATATATAAGTGAAAAAGAATTTCAAATAGCAGAAAAATGTACACATAATCTGGAAAAAATATTTAACATAAAATTTCCCGATTCAGAAGTAGGATATATGGCAATTCATCTTGCAGGGAAAAAATTATTTAAAGGAAGTAAGATTGATGAGAAAAATTTCATTATAGAACAGGAAATAAGCAATATAGTAAATGAAATGCTGAAGAAAATATACGAAGCCTTTAATTTTGATTTTACTAAAGATTTGGAATTACGTATGGCTCTTGCCCAGCATTTAATGCCTTTGAGAATAAGAATGAAATTTGATATGAAAATGAAAAATCCGATGCTTGATAAAATAAAGGAAAGATTCAGTCTGGCCTATACAATGGCAAAGTATGCAAGTACAGTATTTTATAAATACTATAATAAAAAACTGTCAGAAGATGAAATAGGATATATAGCAATAAATCTGGCACTGGCCATTGAAAGACAGAAAAAGGATATAAATAGAAAAACAGTTCTTCTTGTTTGTTCATCAGGAAAAGGAAGTGCAGAGCTTCTGGCCTATACATACAGGGAAGCCTTTGGAGAATATCTGAAAGAACTGATAACCTGCAGTGTATATGATCTGGAAAGTATGGATTTCAGTAAGATAGACTTTGTTCTTACAACGGTACCTATAAATATAAAAATTCCTGTTCCTATTCAGGAAGTGGATTATTTTCTGGAAGAGAGCAATATCAGGGAAATAAAGAAAATATTTACTCTGGAGGAAGATGAGGATGTCTTAAAATATTATGATGAAAATTTATTTTTAAAAGATATAGATTTGGAATCGAAGGAAAAAATTCTGGAATATATGGTAAATCACATAAAAAAATATAGAAAGATACCCAAAAACTTTCTGTCTTCAGTAAAAAAAAGGGAAAAACTTGGAATAACGGAATTTGGAAATAAAATAGCGATGCCTCATACTGATAGGACACTTACAGAGGAAACATTTGTATGTGTGGGAATACTTAAAAAGCCGATTATATGGGAGAAAAAGGAAGTTCAGGTAATATTTTTAGTTTCTGTTTCGAAAAAAAAGGATAAGAAATTAAAGTATTTCTATAAGATAACTGCAAAATTTCTGTTAAATAAAAAGAATATAGAAAAACTGATAAAAACAGGAGACTATAATGAGCTTATAAACATGTTGAAAAATATAGAAGAAAAAATGAAAGGAGAAAGAGATGAATGATGAAAAATACGAAATAGCATTTCAGGTAATAATGAATGCAGGAAATTCTAAATCTTCATCAATGATGGCTATAGAAGCGGCGAGGGAATTTGATTTTGAAGAGGCTGAAAGACTTTTAGTGGAGGCTGATAAGGAGATGAGGGAGGCTCATCATGTACAGACTGAACTTATACAGCGGGAAAGTAACGGGGATGGAGTTGATGTAAACATAATTCTTGTTCATTCGCAGGATCATCTGTCTATGGCGATAACTGCAAGAGATAATGCTGAAGAGTTCCTGCAGCTTTATAAAATGATAAAGGAATTAAAAGATAAAATAGAAAAGAATTAATTTTGCAGATATTATGTGAATTAAGATTGGAAATAAAAAGATTATATTAAAATAAAAATAAGGAGATGATTTATATGAGAATAATGTTAGCATGTACAGCAGGAATGTCTACAAGTCTGGTAGTATCAAGAATGGAAGAAAGTGCGAAGGAACAGGGGAAAGATTATAAAATATGGGCAGTTGAGCAGGGACAGATAGCAGAAGAAATTGGAAATTTTGACGTACTGCTGTTAGGGCCTCAAGTTAGACATATTTTAAGAAAAGTAAAAAAAATAGTTGGAGATAATGTTCCTGTTGGAATAATAGATCCAATGGCATATGGTAGGTGTGATGGAGCTGCAGTATTAAAACAGGCTGAAGAGCTGGCAGGAGGGAAATGATTATGGCACTAAAGGAAAAACTGGAAGATATACTAATGACAGTTGCAGAAAAAATAGATGATAATAGATATTTACAAGCAATAAAAAATGCTTTTACAGCATATATGCCTTTTATTATAGTGGGATCTTTTGGAACATTGTTTTCTGCTCTAATTTCTAGTCCAAAAACAGGACTTGCACAGTGGATACCTGCATTAGAAAGTTTATCAGGAGCATTTTCAGCAATAAATTTTGCAACAATGACTTTTATGACTGTTCCAATAGTATTTCTTATAGCAATGCAACTTGCAAGATCAAATAAGACTCCTGAACATTTGACGGGAATTGTAGCGGCATTGGCCTATATATCAGTTGTTCCTCAGTCTCTTACAGCTGTAGTGGGTGAAGAAACAAAAAAGATTGGAGCTGTATCAGCTACAGCTCTTGGTGCTCAAGGATTATTTATAGGGATGCTTATGGCAATAATTGTAGCTGAATTATTTAGAGTACTCATAAAAATTGAAGCCATAAAAATAAAAATGCCTCCATCAGTACCTGCTGGAATAGCAACTTCTTTTAACACATTAATTCCAATATTAATAATAGTCTTAGGAACGGCGATTTTTGGAAATGTGTTTAAAACAGTGACAGGGCAATATCTAAATGAATTTATTTATGCCATAGTTCAGACACCTCTTGAAATAGCACTGAAAAGTCCATTAGGGATATTGGCTTTAGTAATAGCAGGACAAATATTCTGGTTTCTTGGAATTCATGGTGGACTTGTTATTACACCTCTCAGAAATCCTTTGTTTGTGACTGCATTGGCAGCAAATATTGCAGCGGTGGAAGTAGGGAAAGTACCACATGAAGCATTTACAATGTCATTCTGGATGAACTTTATAGTGCCTGGAGGAGCAGGAGTCACATTATCATTACTTATAGCAATATTCTTGTTTTCAAAAAGAGAGGAACACAGAATGATAGCAAAATTAGGACTTTTACCCGGAATATGCAGTATAAATGAACCTGTAGTTTTTGGACTGCCTCTTGTGTTAAATCCGACTTTTGCAATACCGTTTATATTTAATTCAGCAATAGGAGCAGGGATAGCATTGTTTGCCACAAAAATTGGATTTTTGGTACCAAATGTGGTAGAAGTTCCATTCGGAGTACCTATAATAATAAGTCCATTTATATCTCATGGATGGCAGGGTGTAGTAATACAGTTACTTATATTTTTTGTATGTACTTTGTGCTGGATACCTTTTGTACTGTTTTCAAACAAGGAAACAGAGAAAAAGGAAGCAACAGTTGCTTAAGGAAGTTTTTTATCGAAAATAAAAAAATCTGAAAGTATAGATGAAATCATATAAAAATTATATAAAAAATCTAGAAAGGTAGAAATACTATGAATAAAAAAAATATATTTCCAGAAGATTTCTTATGGGGAGGAGCTCTTGCTGCCAACCAGTGTGAAGGTGCATGGAATATAGATGGCAAAGGAATGTCAGTGGCAGACTGTAGTACGTATAAGCCTAAGACAGATCCAAAAGATTATCAGGCTCAGCATAGTATATCAGTAAAAGATATAGAAGAAGCCATGAACTCAAAAGATACGAAAATGTATCCAAAAAGACATGGAATTGATTTTTATAACAGATATAAAGAAGATTTGGATTTATTTACTGAAATGGGATTTAAGACATTAAGGGTTTCCATTGCATGGACAAGGATATTTCCTGAGGGAACAGAAGAAGAACCGAATGAAGAAGGTTTAAAATATTATGAGAGCCTCTTTACTGAAATGAGAAAGAGAAATATAGAGCCTCTTGTTACTCTTTCTCATTATGAAATGCCGTTATACCTGTCAAATAATTATGATGGGTGGTATCAGAGACCAGTAGTTGATATGTTTGTAAAATTTTGTAAAGCAGTATTTAAAAGATATAAGAAACTTGTAAAATACTGGCTGACATTTAATGAAATAGACAGTATTTTCAGACACCCTTTCACAACTGCAGGAATAGTTACAGATAGATATCCAAAGGAAAAACAGGAAGAAATAATATATCAGGCACTGCATCACCAGTTTGTAGCGAGTTCACTTGCAACCAAATACTGTCATGAAATAGTACCTGATTCAAAAATAGGATGTATGCTTACAAGACTGCTGACATATCCTGAAAATTCCAATCCTGAAAACTGCCTTCTGGCATTAAAAGATAATAGGGAGAATTATTTTTATGGAGATGTTCAGGTGTTTGGGGAATATCCTGAGTTTATAAAAAAAGAATGGGAAAAAAATGGAATAAACGTACACTTTGAGTCAGGAGATGAAGAGATACTGAAACTTTATACTGTTGATTTTGTATCTTTCAGTTACTACATGTCATTTGTTTCAAGCATAAATGCTGAAAAACTTGAGAAAGTTAACGGAAATGTTTCAACAGGAGTGAAAAATCCTTATCTGGAGGTTACTGAATGGAACTGGCAGATTGATCCTAAAGGACTGCATTATTCATTAATTGATATGTATGACAGATATAGGAAACCCCTGTTTATCGTAGAAAATGGAATTGGAAATAGGGATACTGTTGAGAAAGATGGAAGTATCATTGATGATTATAGAATACAATATTTTAAAGAACACATAACAGCCATAAGAGATGCAATAGAAGATGGAGTTGAAGTTATGGGATACACTCCATGGGGATGTATAGATCTTGTAAGCATGTCAACGTGTCAGATAAGTAAAAGATATGGATTTATCTATGTTGACTTAGATGATGAAGGAAACGGAACATACGAAAGAAGTAGAAAAAAATCATTTTATTGGTATAAAAAGGTTATTGAGACAAATGGAAATGATTTGGAATAAAATATTTAAAAATAATATCATATAGAACAAAAAATAAAGTTATAAAAAATATTATATTACAAGGAGTGTGATTATAATGGCTTTGCAGAATATACTGGAAGAAAAAATGCTGCCTAAGATAATGGATTTTGTTAGCACAAAAACAGTACAGGCTATAAGAGATGGTTTTTCAGCGACAATAGGGCTCACAATAATAGGTTCGATTTTTCTGTTGATTGCAAATTTTCCATACAGCCCCTTTGTAGAATTTTTAACAAAAACAGGCTGGAGAAGTTATCTTTTACAGGCAAATAATGCTACGTATAGTATACTGGCATTGGCTTCAGTGTTTACAATAGGGTATTACTATGCAAAAAACGAAAAAATAGAAGCATTGAATGCAGGGATATTAAGTTTAGTTGCATTTGTAGTTTTAATAAACCATTTTCATATACTGCCTAATAATGAGAAAATTGATGGAGTTATTCCAGTTCTTTATCTTGGATCAAGAGGTATGATTGCTTCAATAATAATAGGAGTAATAGTAGGAAAAGTATACTCATGGTTTATAAAAAATAAAATTGTAATAAAAATGCCTGATGGAGTTCCTTCAGGAGTTGCAAACTCATTTGTAGGATTAATCCCTGGAACAGTAATAGTAACTGGAAGTGTAATTTTATATGCTTTATTTAATATAATTTTTAAAACGACTTTTGTAGATTTTATTTATAAAGTTCTATCTATTCCTTTACAGGGGATGACAAGTACTTTTGGCGGGGCTATAATTATGGCTTTTGCTATGTCTTTCTTATGGTGGTTTGGTGTACATGGTGCAAGTATAGTTTCTGGAATTATGGCCGGAATTTTGATGTCTAACATGTTAGAAAATCAGGAAATACTGGATGCAGGGAAAATACTAACTACTGCAAATGGATATATAGTTACATATAATTTCAGAACGATGTTACAGATAATAACAGGATCAGGAATAACGATTGGCATAGTAGTCTATATGTTATTTTTTGCAAAATCCAGACAATTTAAAGAGTTGGGGAAACTGAGTATAGGAGCTGCTATTTTCAATATAAATGAGCCTATAATATTCGGTACTCCAGTAGTGATGAATCCAATACTGTTTATACCTTTTATAGGAGTTCCTATAGTGGCCACCGTAGTTGCATATATTTCAATGAAAACAGGACTTGTTCCATTAATGGGAAATGTAAATCCACCTTGGACAACGCCACCTATAATAAGCGGTTTTTTAGTAGGTGGATGGAGGCTTGCCCTGCTTCAGGCAGTAATAATGTTGATTTCAATATTAGGATATTTTCCTTTCATAAAAAAGCAGGATCAGATAAATTATGAGCAGGAACAGACTATATCTGAGGCCAAAGAGTAAATTAAAAATATAAATTAATTAAATCAATATGAGATTAAGGAGAAAAAATAATGGAAAAATTAAAAATAGTTACTATTGGAGGAGGTTCCAGCTACACTCCTGAACTAATAGAAGGATTCATAAAAAGAAAAGATGAGCTTCCAATAAAGGAAATATGGCTTGTTGATATAGAAGACGGAAAAGAAAAACTGGAAATAACAGGAGCTATGGCTAGAAGAATGGTTAAAGCTGCAGGACTTGACTGGGAAGTAAATCTGACACTTGACAGGAGAGAAGCCTTAAAAAATGCAGATTTTGTAACAACACAATTTAGAGTAGGCCTTTTGGATGCCAGAATAAGAGATGAAAGGATACCTCTAAGTCATGGACTGATAGGACAGGAAACAAATGGGGCAGGAGGAATGTTCAAAGCATTTAGAACAATTCCTGTTATACTGGGAATAATAAAAGATATGGAAGAGCTTTGTCCTGATGCATGGCTTATAAACTTTACAAATCCGGCGGGAATGATTACTGAAACAGCAATAAAAATAGGAAAATGGAAGAAAACGGTGGGGCTTTGTAATGTACCTATAAGATTTGTGAAATTATGTAATGAAGCTCTCGGACTGCCTGAAAATTCAAATGAACTTTTTGTAAAGTTTGCAGGAATAAATCACTTCCACTGGCACAGAGTCTGGGATAAAAAAGGAAATGAAGTGACTAATGAAGTAATAGAAGCAATTTATAATCCTGCAAATGCTGGAAAACACGAAGGAATGAAAAATATCTCTGATTTGCCTTTTAATTATGATCAGATTAAAGATCTAGGAATGTTGCCATGTTCATATCACAGATATTATTACTTGACAGACTTGATGCTGGAAGAAGAAAGGGAAGCCTTTAAAAATCATGAGACAAGGGCAGAAGTAGTAAAAAGAACAGAAGCTGAACTGTTTGAACTGTATAAAGATCCTAAACTGGACTATAAGCCGGAACAGCTTACAAAAAGAGGCGGAACATATTACAGTGATGCTGCCTGCGAAATAATAGCTTCAATATTTAACGACAAGAAAACTATGATGGTAGTGAGTACTCAAAATAATGGTACAATAGAAGATGTGGAATATGACTGTGCCGTAGAAGTCAGTGCAATAATCACTTCACACGGGCCTGAGCCTTTAAACTGGGGAAAATTTCCTATTGCATTAAGGGGAAGCCTTCAAATAATGAAAGCAATGGAAGCTCTTACAATAGAAGCTGGAGTAACAGGAGATTATGGAAAGGCATTACAGGCTTTTACACTTAATCCTATAGTTACAAGTGGAAAAATAGCTAAAAATCTTCTTGATGAGATGTTAGTTGCCAATGAAAAGTATTTACCACAATTTAAGGAAATTATAGAAAAATTGAAGAAACAGGGAGTGACTTATACTCCTAAATAGTAAAAGTATATAAAGTGAAGGCAAGAAATTACAGATTTGAACTGCACCAAAATCTTAGGAACGAGGTTGGAAGTGCAGCTCAACTGCCTTTATTACAGATTGGATAAGGAGAATACAGGAATGGAAATATTTCAGATTGTATTTGAAAAAGTAGGAATAATGTACAGTTTTATAATGGTTGGATTTTTTTTATTCAAAATAAAAATTATAAACAGAAATATTGTTCAAAAATTGTCATTTATATTGGTATGGATAATAAATCCCATTATAATTTTTGGACAATATCAGACAGAATTTTCTGAAGAAAAATTTTCCAGATTGCTGATAAGCTTTATTCTTTCAATATTTGCAATATCACTTGGATTTTTTATAGGAAACAAATTTACCAAAAATAGTATTGAAAGACTGGGACTTGGACTTCCAAATAGCGGTTTTATAGGCATTCCTCTGGTTGCAAGTATAATAGGTAATCATGCAGTGTTTTATCTGTCGGCTTATCTTGCAGTTTTTAACATAGCCGCATATACTTATGGAATTTATCTCATAACAAAAAAGGCAAACTACATTTCAATAAAACGGATAATAAAAAATTCAGGTATAATATCTGTAATATTAGGAATTCTGATGTTTATATTTTCAGTAAGAACTCCATCATCACTTAGTTTTATATTTAATTTCAGTATTAAAGTAAATGCACCATTGGCAATGATAATACTTGGAACCTATATAGCAAATATGGATATAGTCGAACTTCTCAAAGATAGAAGGATTTATACTATTTCTTTTATAAAATTAATTATTATTCCTTTAATGATTCTGATACTTTTTATATTTATTCCTTTTGTTCCAGTGGAAATAAAATACGTAATATTGCTTGCCACGTGTACACCTGTAGGATTGACAGCATCATTGTATTCTCAGCTGTTTGGTGGAGACTATGTACATGCGGCAAAACTGATAGGCCTAAGTACAATACTCTCTTTGTTTACCATACCTGTATTTGTGTATGCGATGGAACTTGTAATAAGATAAGTTATTAATATGATGTTATTCTTAAATAAAGATTTGATTTATTAAAAAAATTAATATAATAATATTCATTAGAAGGAGAGTGGGAATATTCACAAAAATGATTCACACATGTGAGAAACATGTAAATAAATGAAAGAATACTTTAGGAAATAAGTTATAAGTTTGAAGATGTGAGTAAAATAATACAAGTTACCTAAAGTTATAAAAAAAGGTAATTAAAAGTAGTTACATAATAAACTTCCTTAAAATTGAGAAAATATCTTAATTTGGGAAGTTTTTTTGTTATATTTTTAGGATATGCTTGTTATATAAAAAAAAACCTGGAAAATTTAAATAATTTGATTACTAAATTTATTTGTGTTCTTGACTTTACTATGAAATGGTAAAATTGTTGTACAAATTATAGATAAGAAAAACGATGTAAAATCGACGATAATTTTTTTGTCGTATTTCTGGCTGGATTATGATATAATTTTTGTCAGGAGAATTTGTGGATATGAAGGAAAATAGAGAATTAGAGTTGAAATTGATAATAACAAATACGTTTTTTAAAACAGTTAGTGCTTTTGCTAATTATGGTTCAGGTAGAATAATTTTTGGGATTGATGATGATGGAAAAGTTGTGGGAATAGAAGACTTGGGAGAAACATGCTTAAATCTTGAAAATAAAATAAATGACAATATTGTGCCGAAACCTAATTTTAAATTTATAAAAAATGGAAAAAATAAGACAATAACACTTGTAATCGAAGAAGAGCTTGACAAGCCATATCTATATAAAGGAAAAGCCTACAAAAAAAATGATACTTCAACTATTGAAGTCGGCAGACTGGAATTAAACAGGTTCACTTTGGAAGGGATGAATCAATATTTTGAAAAATTGAAATCAAATAATCAAGATTTAAAATTTGAAGCATTGAAGAAGGGAAATATTTTATCGAATAAATAAATATTGAAAATCACAGGGTTTAAAAAGGATAAAAATCTTAAATTATTAAAATCGTTGATTGAGAAAAAATATATTGTTGCTACAGGAAATGGAAGAGGAACAAGATATTATAAAAATTAGGATACAATAAAAAACCGATACAAATATTTGCATCATATTTATTACAAATAAAAAATAACAGATTTTCTTAAATTTAAAGAGTTTGAGAATATTCTAAATAAATGAAGGAGCATAAAATGAACTATAAACTTGTATTAATAGATTTGGATGACACACTTTTTGATTATCCGAAAACTGAAAAGGAGGCATTTAGGAACACTTTCGAAGAATTGGGATTTTTTGCGGAAAGTGAATTAGGCAATGAGAAAAAAGAAGAAATTTATGAGAAGATAAAAAATAGATATAAAGATGTGAATTTGCAATTGTGGAAGGATTTGGAAAAAGGGGCTGTGGATAAGGATAGATTAAAGGTTGTGAGATTTGAGCAATTAATCAAAGAATTTGATTTGGAATACAATCCGCATGAAATGAGTGAGCTTTATTTGAAAAAACTTGGAGAAGGGATTTTTCCTTTTGAAGCAACTGAAAAACTATGTGAATATTTACATTCAAAATATAAAGTTGGAATTGTAACAAATGGAATAAAGGAAGTCCAGCATTCACGAATAGAAAATTCAGCGATTGCAAAATACATTGATAAAATCATTATTTCCGATGAAGTTGGAGTGAACAAGCCTGATAAGCGGATATTTGAATATGCAATGAATTATTTTGGAATATCAGATAAGAAAGCAGTTATAATGATAGGCGATTCATTAGGGGCAGATATAAAAGGTGGACAAAATGTTGGAATTGATACTTGCTGGGTAAATTTGCGAAATAATGTGAATGATACCGGGATTACTCCAAAATATGAAGTGAATAAACTGGAAGAGTTATTTGAAATATTGTAATTTTATTCAAAACTTTAGCAAATTTATAAGAAAAATAAAATTTTTTTATAGTAAAATGACTAAAGAGTCAGTTTTTATTTAATTATTCCCCATTAAAAAGGTGAATATTTAATAAATTTTGAATTGCAAATTATTTTCTAATGGGATTTAGTATTAGATTATTTTGTTTAATAGCAGTTTTTACTATTTTATATCTTTTTTATTTTTACAGGATTGCTCACTGTCGAAAATCCCTATCTTGCAAGAAAGGTTTATCCTGATAATTAAAATTAAAAAAGATTATTTTATTGCAATTTAAAATTGGTTTAACTAAAATAGCCTAAAATCAAAAAAAGTCAACTGTATTAATGATTATAGGTAAATTTTTATAAATCAAGTTTAATAAAAAATCAGTAAAAAAGGAGGATAACATAAATGATTGAAAGAAGAAAAAGATTTTTGTTTTTAATTATTTTTCTTTTGGTAAATAGTTTTGGATTTTCTAAAAATATAGAAAGTGATAAAAATGAGAAGAATCTTGTATTGAAAAATGAGAAAAAAGATGAACGAGATTTTGAGAAAATTGAGGAAGAGAAAGAAAAGGAAATTTTGGGAAATGAACTTAAAATAGAATTAGATAAGGATATTGTAAATAATAGAGAAAATTCGGAAAATAAAAAAAGTGTGATTTCTCAGGAGAATAAAAGGATTGGGCTGGTGCTTAGTGGGGGAACGGCGAAAGGGCTTGCTCATATTGGGATATTGAAGGTACTGGAAGAGGAGAAGGTGCCTGTGGAATATGCGACTGGGACGAGTATGGGAAGCATTATTGCGGGAATGTATAGTGTAGGATATACTCCGCAAGAAATTGAAGAAATAGCGATTAGTATGGATTGGCTAGGGCTTTTTAGTGATAAAATTGAAAGAAAGGACAAGGGGGCTATAAGAAATTCGATTGAAGATAGGAATAGTACAGTAATTCCAATGAAAAATTTTATGCCGAAATTGCCTAGCGGAGTTGTTGGGGGGAAAACTGCGAGTCAAAGGCTGAATGAAATTTTTTATGGGGCATTAAGAGTACAGGATTTTAGAAAATTTCCTAGGAAATTTGCGACGGTTGCGACTGACTTGGAATCTGGGGAAGGAGTTATGATTGATAAAGGCTCAATTGCAACGGCGATTAGGGAAAGTTTGTCATTGCCTTCGATTTTTGCACCGATTCGGGATGGAAAAAGGCTTTACATTGATGGGGGAGTTACACGGAACTTGCCAGTACAGGATGTGAAGGTGCTAGGAGCGGATTATACAATTGGTGTGAATGTGGGGGATGGTTTCACAAAAAGAGACGAGTCTAAAATGAACCTGGTTGACGTAATTACGGATACGACGACGATTGCGGGAAGACAGGAAGTGGAACGGCAAATCCGTATGCTTGACTTGTATATGAAACCGGATTTGGAAAAATTCGAGTCTTATGATTTTTCAAAGGTAAAGGAGCTTATTGCGGCTGGGGAG
Organism: Leptotrichia trevisanii DSM 22070; assembly: GCF_000482505.1. NCBI lineage: Bacteria > Fusobacteriati > Fusobacteriota > Fusobacteriia > Fusobacteriales > Leptotrichiaceae > Leptotrichia > Leptotrichia trevisanii. The sequence goes on along the minus strand of NZ_KI519447.1, from coordinate 2,218 downwards.
AAAGTTGCAAGGGAAAATATAGATGAAATTAGAAAATTGTCAAATCCTGAACTTTTTGAAAAGCTGGAGGAGAAACGGAAGGAGTTTAGACGGACTTGGAGTGATGAATACAATATTACTGGAATTGTGATAGAAGGAAATAAAAAATACAAAAAGACATATTTTGATAAATTTTTACCTAAGAAGCTCGGTGTTTTAAGCAGGCTGGATATGGAAAAAATTGTTAATAATATTTATCAGAATGGTGATTTTACAACGGTTTATTATGAAGTGAAGGACAATGATCTGGTAATAAATGTTCAGGAAAAACCAAGTGATTACCTAACACTTTCAGGAAATATAAATAATGAGGACTTGGCCACAGTAAATGTTGGTTTTCAGGGGAGTAAGATTATAAATAATACGAATGTCAGATATTCAGTAACTGGAACGGTTGCAAATGAATATGGGGCAAGAGGTAAGGCAACAATGGAGTTGGGAAAAAATTCCAAAGTGGTAATTTATACTGAATTTGATTACAAGCGTGACATTATAGAAAATCAGAAGTATAAAAATGGATACTTTAACTTTGAAAATAGAAAATTCAAACTTGGAACAGGTATTGGATTTGAAATGTACAAAAATTTATTATTCTCAGTTGGAGGCGGATATCAGGTTTCGGATGTGACTAAACACGAAAATCACGATGAAAATGTACGGAAAGTATTTCCATATTTTGAAGCAAAAATAGATTATGACACAAGGGACAGTATAAATTTTGCAACAAGAGGAGTACATTTATTTTCAAATTATACATTGGCAAATTCAAAAGAGGCTAAATTTAATTCATTGAGTGCAGGAGGAGAAATAAACATACCAATTGGTGAAAAAATCACTATTACTCCGAAAGCAGTTTACTTGACATCATACGGAGATGATATTCCAGAAACGTACAGGCCTAAAATAGGTGGAATCAGAACTTCTGACAATTCACTGGAATTCGCTGGAATGCCTGCGGATAAAATTCGTGGAAACAGTATTTTTGTAGGAAGTCTGAAAGTCCAGTACAACTTATCAAAATTCCTGTATCTTGATACAACTTATTCCAGAGCCAATATTTCCAACAAGAGTTACAAGTTTGGACATGATGAAAAGGAAAGCTATAAGTTTGGAATAGGTGCCAAAACATTGGCGATACCTCTTTATTTTGGATTTGCAAAAGTGCCGGGAGAAAGCTGGCGATACATTATAAACTTTGGATATTCGCCAGAATAACGATTTTTGGAATAGTAATTCAAAGTGAAAGAAAATTCTTTTTGATATTGAAAAAATATGATAGAATAAAATTGTAAAATTTAAAAAAATATGAAAAATTAGGAGGAAAAATGAAAAAAATACCAGAAGCAGTCGGGCCATATTCAGCATTCAGAAAAGCAGGCGACTTTTTGTACATCTCAGGGCAAATCGCAATAAATCCTGAAAATCAGCAAATTGAAGCTGTTACTGTAGAAGAGCAGACAAGACAAGTTCTCGAAAACTTAAAGGCAATCTTGGAAAACAATGGATTAACAACAAAAAATGTAATAAAAACAACAGTTTTGCTTGACAACATCAATGATTTTACAGCAGTAAACAATATTTATGCAGAATATTTTACTGAACCATATCCAGCAAGATCAGCTTTTGCGGTGGATAAATTACCAAAAGGGGTTTTTGTAGAAATTGAAGCGATAGCTTATTTTGGAGAATAATTTTTAAATGAAATAGATGACTTTGGGGAAACTTGAAGTTGTCTTTTTTTATAGAAATTATGAAAAAAAGAGACTCTCTCATATTTACGAGAAAGTCTCAAGATAGATATAGGAGGAATTAACGGCAAGATTTTATTTAATTTTATTAAACCAGAAATACAAAAGTATTATCAGTATAATAAAAACTAAGAAGTCTCCGTTAATCATGATTAATTAACCTCCTTCCTATAGTAAGTTTTGAGGCGGTCAAACCTCAAATAAAATTATAACATAAAAAAATACCCTAATCAACAAAATTAGAGCATTTTTCTGACCTTTTACTTACTATAGTATATCTACTTCTTAATTTCAATTTATTATACCACATTTTTAGAATTTGTTCAATAAGAATGATTGAAAAGACAGAGTAAAAAATATAGGGGCAAATAAATTTAATCAAATTTTTAATTAACAAAAAAGAGGAAACCAGTTACAATATAATCGCCAAA
>NZ_KI519446.1:34608-94497 GCF_000482505.1 Leptotrichia trevisanii DSM 22070 | reverse complement strand
TTCAAAAGTTTCAGCATTTTGTCAAAGGTATTTTTTTTAATGCCAAAAATTTTCTGATAGTTTTCTTCTTTAAGTTTTTTTATTCTTTCAACATTGTTTATCATTTTCATCACCAGTATTATTATACCTTAATATTGGTTTTTATACAAGGTTGTCGAACAGGTCTAATAATTCTTCTGATACACTAAATCCACAGTCATTATCATCCCATTCTCTAGGAATATAAACTATATCGAAAATGTTATTTTCTACTTTTTTAAAAACAGGTGGAAATACATTTTCATGCTCTATTTTAGGCATTATCTGAAATTCTGACAATTTTTCCCATTTTTTATCATTAAGTTCTATATTTAGGATAAATATTTTTTGCTTTCGGCTTTTCATAATCTCACATTTTTTCCAAGAATTCACTGTATCTCTAAAATATATTTCAGGATAACTTTCTAAAGGATGCATATTTGAATCATTTTTAGTAATATAAATATCCATTTCATCATCTAAAAATTGCATTTTATTATTTGTAATCGGATATTTATCAACTGATATTTTAATTTCATAATTTTCGGCTGTATCTAATAATTCCTTTTTCAATAAAGGAGATATATTTTTCAAAAATTCATTATATTGAATTTTATCATACAAAGGTTCTATTTTTAGTTTTTCCAAAAAAATATCACAATACAGTGCTTCTTCTGTATCCAAATTATAATCTTTAATGTATGAAGTTTTTATATTTTCATATATAATTAATTTCCATTTATTTTCAACTTGCAATTTTTCCATTTTTAAATTTATATTTTCAAAATCCAATTTATCTGGTAAAGTTTTTTCAAATGTATTTAATTCTTCCATCCTTTTACCACCTTATTTTTAAATACTTCTTAAAAATGGTCATAGTGTTTTTTACTCAGGATAATTTAAATTTTCCTCTCCCAAATGCTCCAACGTTTCCTCCAAATACTTCTTAGCCTCAAAATTAGCCATTGGCAAGTTTTGATCCAAGTAATTTCCACATTCTATAGCAGTCGCTCCTGGGATTGCTCCTTTAAATTCTGCCATAAATTTGTAAAGTTCCTTCATTAAGTCAACAATGTCCTTTGATTCCAATTTTCCTTTTAGGATAAGATAAAATCCTGTTCTGCATCCCATAGGCCCAAAATATACAATTTCATCTTTCCAAGTTGGATGATTTCTCAAAAATGTTGCTCCCAAATGCTCCATTGTATGAAGTTCTGCGATGTTTATTACTGGCTCTCTATTTGGCAATTTCATTCTTATATCAAAACTTGTCAAATAATTTCCATTAACTTCGTCTATTCTTGATACATAAATTCCTCTGTTTAATCTGATGTGATCTACTGTAAAACTTGCTATTCTTTCCATATTTTCCACTTCCTTTTTATATTTTTATTTTCTATATTTTTTCAAATTTTTAAGTTATTTATCTTTCCACTTTTATTGAAGATTCTATTAATAAGTCCAATGTCTGTGAATAATCATAACCTTTTGAAGCTGTACTTTTTGGCAATAAGCTGGCAGATGTCATTCCTGGCGATGTGTTTACTTCCATAAAATATGGCGTTTCTTCATTTACCACCATAAAGTCTATTCTTGCAAATCCTTCACATTTTAGCCCGTAATAACTGTCTTTTGCAAATTTATTAATTTCAGCCTGCACTTTTTCAGGAAATTCAAATACATATTCATTTGCCCCACCTTTTGCATATTTTGATTCATAGTCAAAGTAATCTCCTGCAAGAGCCTCAATTCTTAGTGTTGGAAAAACTTCCCCATCAATCACAGGTACGCTTATTTCCACACCATGCAGAACTTCTTCAATCAATGCCTCCTTATCCATTCCAAAAACAAGTTCCAGCCCTTTTTCAAGTTCTTCCTGATTTTCCACAAAACTTACTCCAATGCTTGAACCACCGTTATTTGGCTTTACTACAACACGATTTCCCAATTCTTTTTTTATTGTTTCAAAGTCAACAGTTTCGCCTACACGTACACTTTTCCATTTTGCAATTCTAACTCCATATCCAGCCACAATTCTTTTTGAAAATTCTTTATCCATGCAGACTGCACTTGACATCACTCCAGGCCCGCTATAAGCCACTCCCAGACTTTGTAAAATTGCCTGTATTCTCCCGTCTTCTCCAAATACACCGTGTAAAGCGATATAAACAAAATCCAGATTCAAGTCTTTTACTTTTTCAAAAACTTCCTTTTCTGAATCAATTACAATATCAAAAACCTCATATTTATCTCTATTCAAGTTTGCTACAATTTCACTTCCTGTCTTTAAAGAAACTTCTCTTTCAGTTGAAACTCCCCCACGTATTACTCCTACTCTTAATTTTGACATTTTCTCTTCCTTTCCAGTTTTTTTATTATTACTTTTACAATTATTTAAAATCGTTTAAACCTATATAATTCCAAGCAAATCTATTTTATAAATTTTTAAAATCTTCTTTTCCAAAATCATATTTTTTACCGCAAAAATGGCATTCTACTTGTATTTTGCCTTCCTCTTCCAGAATTTTATCAATTTCTTCTTTTCCAAGCGTGATTAATCCCTTGTAAAACTTCTCTTTAGTGCAATTACATTTATACTCCAGCTCTGATTTTTCCAAAATTTCAAAATCTTCCACATAAACCTTTTTATGAGCACCATCAACATCTGTCTCTTCCTCAAATACCGAAATATCCTCATAAAGCAGTTCCACAATCTGCTCAAGGCTCATTCCACCTTCCAGAAGTTCAGTAATCGTCCTAATCTGCTGTAATTTATTTTCCAGTTTATCAATAAATCCGTCTTCCACACCTGGCAACAGCTGTATCAAATAACCTCCAGCCCTTTTTACTTCTCCATTTTCATCCAGCTTTACACCAAGTGCAACAACTGATTTTATCTGCTCTGATAAAAGAAAATAATGAGCAATTATATCTGCAATATCCTCTTCATTTATTTTTGTAACGCCAGAAAACGGATCTCTTAGTCCCAAGTCCTTTATAACTTGCATTGTTCCATTTCCAATAAATCTCACTTGCCCAGTCTCATCTTTTATAAAATTTCCATTTTCGTCAATTATCTGATGAAATTTATCTTCAGGATTTCCAATATAACCTTTTACTTCCCCTTTCATATTCCCAGTTGCAAGCATATTTCCATAAGGCCCATCACCATTTACTTTAACCGACACCAAATCCTTTTCGTTTTTCAAATCTTTCCCCATCATAGCTGTTACTGTTAATAGTTTCCCAAAAACAGTTGTCGCTATTGGATCAAGTCGGTGTACTTTCTTTGCCTCTTTTACAAGTTCTGTAGTATCACAGACAAAAAATCTTGCACATTTGCTTGTTCCTCTAATTATTTCTGATTTTCCCATATTTTCTAACATCCTTCTTTATTTCAAAATTACTCTACCCAAATCAAGATTCACGAATTTTTCATCTATCCGATTTCAATTTAATTCAAGCATATTTTTAAAAATTACATTACTAGAATATCACATTCTATACAAAAAAACAAGATAATTCATTTCTTAAGTCAAATAGAAAACCAAAAAAATACCACCGTCCAAATCAACAGCAGTATTTTATATAATTATTTATATATTTATCATACAAGAAAGAAATAGAAATTAGAGATTTTGTAGTAATAATCAATTTTTTGAATAGGAAAAAATTTATCCAGAATACTACTACCGCCACTAATTCTCCAACAGCTAAATTAGTCAATTTTTGTTTCATAAACTTTTTCAAATTAACAATACACCTCCAGCTTTATTGTAGATATTTTCTCAGAAATCTATTTTTTCTTTTCTTTGTAAACTAGGATTTTTAGATTTTAACCCTTAAGGAAAATAAAATGAGCTATTCTCCTGAAGTATGTTTTATAATATTATAGTTTAATGCAAAGTGTAGCTATATAGTCATTTCCATAATTTGATAATCTATGTCTTTTATCACATGATTCATAAAAATCTATCATAGCGAGACCATTTTTAAGTTGTCCTCTAATCTGAGTTTCTAAGGTATGGCTAAATTCATATCCATATTCTGGATTTATGGTTATTTTGCCTTCCTCTTCAAGCTCTTTTGAATTAAAAGGTATTGAAAACTTTAAAAGTAATTCCTCATCAGGTTTGTCCCATACAATATCAGCATCATACATGTATATCCAAGGATTCATAAATCCGACCATTAACAATCCACCCTTTTTCAATACTCGAGAGGCTTCTTTATATATATTTTCTAAATCTTCTACATATACATTTGAAACTGGATTAAAAATAATATCAAAAGTTTCATTTTCAAATGGAAATGGTTTTGTCATATCGCCTTGAACTGTATTGATTTTTAAGCCTTCTCTTTTAGCAACCATATCATCTCTTTGTAATTGTGATTTAGAAAAATCCATTATGGTTACATCATAACCTTTTATAGCAAAAACTGGACCCTGCTGTCCACCACCACAAGCTAAACCTAATATCTTTTTTCCGTTTGCTTTTTCAAACCATTCTTTTGGAACTTTTTTCCCAACAGTTAATGCAACAGAAATTGGATTATTTCTAACTTCTTCTAATTCTTCATGTGTCAATGGCTCAGTATAGTCATTTTTTACATTATTCCATCTATCTTCATTTAATTTTATATAATTGTTCATCTTATAATCTCCTCGTAATTTTATACTATTTCGATTTAAGTTGAATATGTTGCCATTACATTTTTCTCACCTCTAGAAATTATAATTTCTTGAACTATTTTAATCCTGCTTAAATTTTTTGTTTTTTTATTTTTTATTTGAAACTTTAATTTTTTATGTTTCAAATACAGAACTTTTATAAATCTACAGTCCCTTTTCATGTATCAATTTATGTTCTTTGCTGTTCATATAATCTTTATGTTTATGATTATGCTTTTTCTCTGATATAAAATGACTATGCTCATGTTCATGCGTGATAATATGAGTATGTTTTTTCCCATCATGCGTATGAACAATTATGTGAGAATGACTATGACTGTGATATTTAACCATTGTATCATATACAACAACTACACTGCCGATTACCATAAAAACAAGACCAATGAAATATACCAAAGTAAGTTTTTCTCCATTTACTATAAATGCTAAAAAAGTTCCTACAAATGGAGCTATAGCATAATATGCACTAGTTTTTGCAGCGCCTAAATCCCTTTGTGCCCTGATATACATAAAAATACTGAGTCCATATGCCACAAATCCAAGTAGCAAAGCAGCTATTATATATTTCATTTCAGGAATTCTTTCTCCCAAAATAAAGGCGACTATAAATGAGCCGCTGCCAGAGAAAAAGCCTTTTAGCAAAACAATCTCATAAGTGCTTTTATCCGAGATTTTTCTAGTGCAGTTATTTTCAAGTCCCCAACAGCAAGTTGCTAGTATAACAAACAATGAGCCTAATGAAAACTGGAAACTTTCAGCCCCTTCAACTGAAAGAACTATGCTTGATACTATAATAAAACCGATAGCAATCCATAACTTTGATGTTACCTTCTCCTTAAATATCAAAAGAGCAATAATTGTTGTTGCTACAATTTCAAAGTTGCCAAGCAGTGAAGCATTTGAAGCTGAACCAATATTTATACCAATCATCAGGAATATAGGTGCCACAATATCAAGGACAATCATTCCAACAGTATAAGGTAAATCTGCCTTATTTAACTTTTCATACTTTTCTTCGACTTTCCTATGAAACAAGTACATAATACCTACACCTGTTCCAGCTCCCAAATATAGAAAAGATGCCATCAATGTGGGTGGAATCTTATTTAAAAGCACTTTAGAAAATGGTGTATTTATTGCATAAAAAATAGCCGCAAGCAATGCTAAAATTACCGCTATAAATTTTCTGCTTTTATCCATGTTTAATAAATCATCTCCTTTTAGACAAATCCTAAATTTATCTCACAATCAGCCAAGGCCTTTCCTTTTCCCAAACAATCTTCACATCCAAACCAAACATCTGAGAAAGCAATTTATCAGTCAAAATATCCTTTTTAAACCCTTTTGCCAAAATCTTTCCATCGTGAAGAAGTGCCACGTGTGTTACTGACGGCATAATTTCCTCAATCTGGTGAGTTACATAAATAAATGGTATTGCATTATCATTTTTGGAATTTTCCTCAAGCACTTTCAAAAAATACTCTCTCGAAGTTACATCAAGCCCCGAACAAGGCTCGTCCAGTATAAGCAGATCAGGCTCATTCATAAACGCTCTTGCAAGTAATGTCCGTCGTTGCTCTCCTTGCGACAAAGTTCCAAAACGATTATTTTTTATATACGAAATTCTAAAATCCTCAATAATCTTATCCGCCTTTTCCCTGTCCTCATCTGTAACTTCATCATAAATCCCAATAGAACTAAACTTTCCAGAAATTACAACATCTTCCAGTTTTTCGCCATTTAATGTGCTTGAAAAATTATTTAATGTGGAACTCACAAATCCAACTCGATTTTTTATTTTTTTCCAAGAATAATTACCAAATTTATGCCCAAAAACTCTCACTTCTCCAGAAGTTGGAAAAATGTAGGCTGGTATCATTCCAAGAAGAGTTGACTTTCCAGAACCATTAAGCCCTAGAAGTACCCAATTCTCACCTTTATTTATATGCCAGTCAATTCCTTTCAGTATTTCTCTGCCATTACGTTTAAAAGTTACATTTTCATAGTGTAATATTTCTTCCATAAAAATATCCTTCTTTTTTCAAAATTTTTAGTTCCTAAATTCTATTAGCAATCTCAGTTCCCATTTCATCAGTTCCAACTTTCTTCATACCATCTGTATAAATATCAGCTGTTCTAAATCCTGCTTCTAGCACTTCTTCCACAGCTTTTTCTATTGCATCAGCCTCTTTTTGAAGATTAAATGAATATCTTAACATCATTACTGCTGAAAGTATTGTTGCTATCGGATTTGCAATATTTTTTCCAGCAATATCAGGTGCTGAACCGTGACTTGGCTCATAAAGTCCGACTTTTCCATCTCCAAGACTCGCTGATGGCAGCATTCCAAGTGATCCTGTAAGCATTGAGGCCTCGTCTGACAAAATATCTCCAAACATATTTTCAGTCAAAATCACATCAAATTGTCTAGGATTAGCAATCAGCTGCATTGCTGCATTATCTACATACATGTGCGAAACTTCCACTTCTGGATAATCTTTTGAAATTTCCTCCACTACTTTTCTCCACAATTTTGAAGTATCTAAAACATTGTGTTTATCCACACTTGTAATTTTTTCCCCTCTTAATTTTGCAATTTCAAATGCTTTTTTTGCAATTCTTTCAATTTCTCCTTTTGTATATGGCAATGTATCGACAGCTTTTTCATCAGAATATTCTCTAGGTCCAAAATAAATCCCTCCTGTAAGCTCTCTAACTATCATTACATCTAGCCCTTCTCCAATTATTTCATCCTTCAATGGACTAGCACTTTTCAATTGCTTAAACAAAACCGCTGGTCTTAAATTTGTGTAAACTCCCAAGTCTTTTCTTATCGCAAGAAGTCCTTTTTCAGGTCTTTTATCAGGATCAACATTATCCCATTTAGGTCCTCCAACTGATCCTAACAAAATCGAGTCACTCTCTTTACAAATTTTCGCAGTTTCTTCAGAATAAGGAATCCCATATTTATCAATAGATTCTCCTCCCAAATATCCTTGCGTATACTCAAATTTATGCCCAAATTTTTCTCCAATTTTATTCAAAACTTTTACCGCTTCATCAACAATTTCTGGACCAATTCCGTCCCCTTTTAATAATGCAATTTTGTAGTTCATTTTTTTACTTCCTTTCTAAATTTTTTATATCATCTTTTTTAACTTTTTTATTCAAAATTTTTCCATTTTAAATTATTAAATAAAATCTCTACTCTTCTATTATGATATTTTCCTATATCTGTTTCATTTTTATCAACTGGATCATCTTCTCCTTTACCACTTATTTCTCCAATTGAAATAGTATCTTTTAAACCAAGCTCTCTAAGTATTCTAGCAACATTTCTAGCTCTTATCAACGATAATTTTTGATTATATTTCTTTGTTCCAGTTGAATCAGTATACCCTACGAAATCTACAGTTCCACTTTCTCCAAATTTATTTAAAACATTTACAATTTCTTTAAGATCAAATATCTGATACTCAGTTATTATTCTCCCATCAACTTTAAAACCTCTTATAACACACTTTTTCTCCTCTCTATTGCAAGGTACTACTAATGTTGTTGAAAAAGAGATATTCACAATTATAAATATACAAAATAAAATAAACTTTTTCATAAAATTCCTCCAATTTAAAGCAAATCCGAATGTGTCCTAGTTCTCAACAATGTCAAAACCAAAATATTTTTTTCAATTTTATAAATTAAGAGCCAATCAGTCTGAATATGATATTCTCTAAATCCTTTATAATCGCCAGTAAGACAATGATCTCTATATTTTTCAGGCAAAATTTCACTATCAGATAATTTATTAATAACCTGTGCCAGTAATATTAAATCATATTTTCTTTTCTTTAATTTTTTCAAGTCCTTATCAAACCTTTTGGTCGTCTTTATTGTCAATTTCATCCACTAAACCCCTAAATCCTCAAATAATTCTTCAGCACTATTATACCCTTTTCTTTCAATTTTACCACTCAAAATATCATCAGTTTCCTGCATTGCCTTTAAAGTTTCTTTATTTGAAGTTTTCTCATCATCTTCTAAGTCTTCCGTTAGCTCATCTATGCTATCAAAAGTTTTACTTAATCCAACACCTTTCTCAACTTCATCCAGAACCTTTCTAGTTTCTCCATTTGGAACTTTCAACTCAAACGGAATCCCCTGCTCCAAAATACACTTCTTCAAAAATAAATTCATAGCAGTACTCATATTAAGCCCCATTTTTTTAAATAATGTTTCCGCTTCTTTTTTAACATTTTCATCAACTCTAGCTGTTACTGTAGCCATTTTTACCACTCCTTTGTAATACTTTTGTTATACAATGTAATTGTATTACTAAATAGTGCAAAAATCAATATTTTAATTAACTTTTTCAAAAAAAATTTACTTTTTTCATTTTTTAAAATCTATTAATCTATTTTCTATCAAATAATTTATATTTTCAACTACCCAGTTTTTATTAAATCTATAAAAAATATCAATTCTAAAAGCTTTACTTTCATTATCTAATTTAAAATATAATTTATATCTCATTATTTTTTTTACTAATTTTAAAACCTTTACTTTTTCCCGTGAGACTATTTTCCTTATTTTACCTATATTTGAAAGTTGTATTCCTGAAGATATTTTTAATGTTACATCACACGAAAATATTTCTATATTGTCTTTCTTAAATAAAACTATAATACTTTCTCTTAAATCCTCGTTAACATCGTAAATAAGTTTTTTATCAAAAAGCACTTTTATAAAATTGTTTTCAGGAAGAAAACACAAATAATTTCTGTCATACTCAATATTATTTTCATTAAAATAATTTTCTATTATTTTATTCCATTCTTTGATAGTTCGCATAATTTTTTATCTCCTAGTCATCTGAAAATTTTTTGTTAAATCCAAGCATACTGCAACTCATAGCACTTTCTGTAATAATTCCCTTTAATTGAAGTTTCAAGATTTTTATTTCTTCTAAAATTCCGATTACAGCTTTTTTTGTAAAACTGATAAGCTCTCTTACACCAGCCACTTCTTCTCCAGCTGACTAATTCTCCATTTTTTACAAACACATCAAACGGTAAATCTTTTGAACTTATTTTAGAAAGTTTTTCTTTTTCCCGCTTTCTATACTCAATTCCTTTTGACCACATAGATATCTCCTTTTTTTCAGATTATATCTGAAACTTGAAATTTATTTTCTAACTCGTATCTTCTACTTTTACATCGACAATTTTTCATTTTCAATCAAATTTCTGAAATCAAATTATCTGCTATTTAACAATCCCTTTTGAAATCACATCCAAATCCCCATTGCTAAACTGAATATTTGTTTTTGCCCCTGTATCAGCTAGTATTTTTTTTGCAATCATTGTCGTTAATGGATAAAGTATATTAAAATGATCTCCACCTGCAATTCGGTATTTCTTGAATGATATTTTGTATTTGTCTGCGGCTTTTTGCATAGGCTCAAATAGAATATCTCTTCTTTCTTCCTGCCCTTCAAAGTGAAAAGTTGGTGCTGTTATTGAACGGACGTATCGAAGTGATGATCTTACTGCTATTTCTCTAGGATTTGTCAAATCAAATGGAACTCCGCCATATTCATCTGGTTTTTCTGTTGCCCAAAAGAAATCTGGCAAGGCACCTATTGCAAAAACTGCTCGAAAACCTTTTGAATATTCGCTCAAAAGCAAAGCCTTTGTCCCACCTGTACTGTGTCCAACGAGATAAATTCTATTTGGATCAACATAAGGAAGTGATGCCACATATTTTCTGGCTTCTTCCAAGTCTTCAATTTCCCCATAAAACATTTCATATTTTCCAGCATTTGCATTTTCTCCTCTAGCACTTGGTATTGCAAGTACAAAATCATCTCTTTTAAATGCACCTGCCCCTTGATAATTATTTTTAGGCGATTCTTCATCCCAGCCAAACTCACTATCTCCAATTCCACCAAATCCACCGTTTAAATATATAATTGCAGGATATTTTTTCCCGTTATTTTCTTTTGCTGTAATATACATTGGCATTTCTCCTAATTTTGATGGATAATTTACCAATGAAAACTTGCTGTTTTTAGGGGGAATACCTGGTTTTCCATCTGGTACAAATTCCGTTTTTTGCCCATCGACAATCTTTGTCTTAAAATTTTTATGAGCCTCTTCCAATGTTTCTCCATATATCTCAAAATCAAAACTATTATCAATTTCTTTGCTATTTTTTTCACTCTTTTGAACTTCTGTATTTGCGTTTGAATTTTTACCTCCGTTCCCGCAAGATACTACAAAAGTTGCTAAAATTAACAATAAAAGTAATATTTTTTTCATAAATTCACCTTTCTTTTTTATTTATTGTTCCAACATTCTTCTTTTTCCGACTCTTTCAGCCAATTTTTCAAAATAACCACTTTCAATCAAATTATTTCTGTTCTGTATCCACCATGCCTTTCCATTAATTTGGGCAAAATTTATTATTTCTTTTTTTATTTTATCCCCAACTCTTACTGATATCGTCAATTTATAATTTAAGATTCCTTTTTTTAAATCAATTTTTTCTATATCATCAACATCTATTCTTGTTAAAAGCCCTTTAATTCCACCAAGCATCCCAACTTCGAAAAATAATATTTCATTCTCCTTAAAAAGTATATAACACGGCTTCATCCCTGCTTTCATAATCAATCCAATAAGCCCCATCATCAAAAATGAATTCAAATTTCTTTCTCTTTTAATACCATAAATAAAATTTTTATCATATTCTATCCCATTTTGCTTGAAATATTCTTCTACTTTCAACTGTTCTTTTGATTTTTCTGCCATCTTTTAAATTTTCCTTTCTAATTTTTATTCTATTATTTTAATAAACAACTTCCTCCTCAACAACATCATTAACCTTTTTAGTTAATTTCCCATCCTCATCATAAAATTTATCATGATATAAGTTTTAAAAAAAGACATAGGTAATAAATAGTTTCTATTTTTTCACTTATATTTTTTAAATTTTGTGAATCAAGTTAAAATCCATATAGGATTAACATATTCTTTTTAGATTTTTTATCTACTACATAATGCTATAAAAATATAAATAAATTAGTTATTAAATAGCACCAATCAAAAAAATGTAATGTTTTATTATATATATAATTAAAAATACATGAGCTTATAAATAATTAATATTAAAAATCAATTTTTTTATATGTATTTTTTACTTTAAATTTTTAATTTGACGCACTGTAGATTATCCTCATTTTACATACTACATCTGAAATGCCGTTATCCAAAAACATATTCCTGCTATAAATGAAAGCGGAGTCATAGCATATTTTTCTTTTCTACTTTTTGAAATCATGTTCATAATAGTATTCAGAGATAGGTAGACAGCAAAGAAAAAACAAATATATTTAGTAACCTTAAAAGGCAGCCACAAGGAAATAAAACCTCCGGCTTGCAAAATAATTATCATTGCAAAAATTTGGATAGCCACTGAAATGATTGCCATAACTCTAAATTTCTTGGGTAAGATTTTATGTTGTCCACCCATTGTAAATTCCCCCAAAGGCAAACCGCAAGCAACAAGAACTGTCATAGCTGCTATAACTCCAAATAATACTGCACCTAATATTGAAAACATAAATCAATATTCTCCCTTCGCAAAATACAAAAAATTTCAGTTACAAATTCAAAATTTCTTTCTTTTTTATTAATACCATAAACAAAATTTTTATCATACTCTATCCCATTTTATTTAAAATATTCTTCCATTTTTAATTGTCTTTTTGACTTTTCTGCCATCTTTTAAATTTTTCTTTCTAATTTTTATTCTATTATTTCAATAAACAACTTCTTCCTCAGCAATATCATTAACATAATTAACCTTTTTAGTCAATTTCCCATCCTCATCATAGAATTCCCAAATTCCCTCTTTTTTCCCAGCTTTATAATTTCCAATTGCCGCTAATTTGTGATTCTTCTTATAATAAAGTTTTGTCAAGCCTTCTCTTCTTGATACAAAAAAACTACTAGCATCTGCATAACCTATTTTAAATTTTTCCCGAAGAATTGAAGAAAACTCGTCATTTAATTCTAAGTCAGTGACAAATTCAAAAAGATCATCAAAACTTGCAGCAAAAAATCCCTTATCAATATTCCCTTTTAACCAAATCCAGTTATCCCCCACAACTGTATAATCATCAGCTACTTCAAAATAAAAATTTCCTTCACTTGTTATTTCAATACTTTCAACAAAAATATATTTTTTAAACTTGTCTAGTGGAAATATATTATTTTTATATGCCTTTTCAGCTTCTTCTTTTGTAAAATCATCTTTTAAAACCTCAAACAGCATATCGTAACAAGTTGGATATTCTGGAAATGCTCCATCATCAAAAAAATCATCATTCAACACATCATAAAAATACTTAACCATCGTATCTTTCACTTTCTCGTTCCATTCATCCTGATTAAGATACAATTCTTCGAAAATTTTAAACATTTTTTCTTTTTCAATTTCAATATTATCACATTCTTTAGAAATTGTTAGTCTTACCCGTATTTCTTTACCTTTCCAAATGATTTTCCCATACCATTCTTTAAAATAACTACTAGATGTATTTTCACCAAAATCCTGAATTTCCATATCTGATTTTCCTTTCTAAAAAAATTTAAGAAAATTAATCCATATAAAACTCGTCTATTTCACCATTAAAATTACACTCAGCATAAAACATTTTATCAACAAAAAACAATCTTTCGTACATAGTAATAGAAAAACTATTTTCATCATCGTCAGTTAAATCAATTGTTATTTCCATATCTTCATTATCAAGTAACTTTTTAAACGCTTCTTTTGTAAGAAAATTATTTTTCATAATTTTTTCTGTATCTTCTTTTCCAATTATTTCAATTAATTTTTTTTCAACATCAGAAATATCTTTATTTTCATAATAAATTTCAGAATATTCTGGTTTTATCCATTTTTCTTCATTAAACCAGTCAACAAATTTATCAGCAAATAAATTTTTACATTTTTTATCCCAATAATCCTTATTTTCCATAATTTTGTCAACTATTTCTTCTATTTCTTCTTCACTAACTTTATTTTCATTATTACAAAGTAAAATAATCTCTATTTCATGATTTTTCCACATTACTTTCCGAACATACTCATATTCTTCATAATTATCATCATAAAAATCTGTATCTGTAAGTTTCCAATTTTTCATTTGCAATCCTTTCTAAAACTTCTATAAATTATCTATGATTCTCCTCATACTTCCTAATCTCATCTTCATGCTCCAAAGTCAGCCCAATCGAATCAAGCCCTTTCAGTAATCTCTGTTTCCAGCTTTCCTCCAGCTCAAAGAAATAATCTTTCCCATTTGCTGTCAGCTTGTTATTTTCCAAATCAACTACCACTTTAGCATCCCCAGGAAGTTTAGCCAGTTCCAGTCTATCAGCTTCTGGCAAAGTTATTGGCAAATGTCCGTTATTTAGCCAGTTCATGTAGAATATTCCTGAATACCCTCCTGCAACAATTACATGAAATCCATAATCCTGCAATGCCCAAGCCGCATGTTCCCTACTAGAACCGCAACCAAAATTATCTCCTGTAATCAAAATTGTTCCTGTCTTATATTCAGGCTTATTTAAATTAAAATCCATATTATCTGTTCTGTCTTCATTGTATCTCCATTCATCAAACACATATTGTCCAAATCCTGTTTTTTCGATACTTTTTAAATATTGTTTTGGAATTAATTGATCCGTATCAATATTGTCATTCATTATTGGAACGATTGTTCCTTCATATTTTGTAAATGGTTTCATTTTATTTTGTATGATAAACCAAGTATTTTCTTATCATACGTCCTCCTTTTTTTAAAATTTATTTTAATATCTTTTTTATTTCATTCATTATTTCAGGAATTTTTAAAAGTTCTTCTACAAGATAATTAAAATTATCCTCTATATCATTTTTTCTAATTTGAATAATTTCATTATAATTTATTCCTAAAATTTGGCATAATTCTCTTCCAGTCATTATATTTTCATACTCAAATGCACCCTTAAATCCATTTTTTATTGCTTCTTTATCTTCTTGATTAAAAGAACATATATAAAATTCTATTACAAAAGGTATTTTAGAACCAAAATTTTTTGAAAATTCTTCTAAATGCTGTCTTTCACCAATTACTTTTTTTGTATCAAAAGTATCGCCATCTTTTAATTCAATAACTTTACATATCCTCATATTTTCTATAATAAAAATCAATAAATCAGGCTCTATTCCTTCTACACCTTTCGTATATTTATTTGATTTTTTAAAAATTTTTTTAGTACAAAGATAAGTTCCATTTATTATATTACCTTTTGTAGCTTTATCAATAAAATCATCAATATCTTTAATTATTTCACTTCTTTCAATAATTAATCTTTCTAACTCTGTCCCATTTGAAATTACAGTTGCCTGCACTTTTGAAATTAATTTTCCAAGTTCTTCATTTCCTAAAGTTCTTGTATATCCTGAATTTCCATCTATTCTTCCTTTAGCATTCCTAATTTTCATTAATTTTCCTCTTCCTTTCCATACACAATATCACAACCAATAAAATTTCTATTTATTTCTTTACAAGCTTCAAACACAGAATAACCACCAGAAGCTGGATCACACACTAAATCACCTTCAAAAGTAGTTGCTAGTATTAACTTTTTTTGAAGTTCTATTGGTTTTGAATGAGTATGATTTTTCACTATTTTTTCTTCCCAAACATCTGGAATATCGTGCAATACCCAAGTAGATTTTGCTTTTTTAGGTTCTTTTTGTATAATAACAAGATATTCACTTCTTCTTCTGGAGCGATACCCCATTCCTATCTTTTTCTTGTCCCAAGTTATCATATCAACAGTATGTAAAGCCGAAACCTCATCAAACCATTTTTTTATTCCCTCAACTAAATGAAATTTATCTACCCATAAAAATAAATAACCGTTTGGAAGCAGCACTCTTTCTATATTTTTTACAAACTTTTTTATAATTTCTTCTGTCATTTGTGGTAATTCAGAACGTTCCTTTCCTCTTTTAACTCCTTCATTTCCATAAGACATTTTATCTAAAATTCCACGATACTGCGGGTCAAAAAATATCACTTTTAAGGTTTCATCTTTTATTTGCTTTAACAAATCTAATCCATTCATTTTATTTTTTTTGTTAATTAATAATTGTATTTCTTTTTGTATTTCTGAATTTATATTTTTTTTCAAAAACTCTATTTTATTTTTTTTATTTTCTATTTTCTCAAATAAACTAATTGTAAAATTTTCCATAAAAAACCTCTCCTTTTTATTTAAATTATTCGCAAATCTCATCCAATTCCCTTACATCCACAAATTTCCCATAAATTGCAGCCGCAGCAGCCATTGCAGGACTCACTAAATGAGTTCTTGCTCCTTTTCCTTGCCGTCCTTCAAAGTTTCTGTTGGAAGTTGAGGCACAATGCTCTCCAGCTGGTATCAAGTCAGGGTTCATTCCAAGACAAGTGGAACATCCAGCTTCTCTCCATTCAAAGCCTGCATCTTTCAAAATTTGTGCTATTCCGCTTTCTTCAGCTGCCTTTTTTACAACTTGTGAGCCAGGAACCACGACTGCTGTAATATTTGGTGCAACTTTTTTATCTTTTACAATTTTTGCGACAATTTCCAAATCGCTCAGTCTTCCGTTTGTACAGGAACCTATAAACACATGCTTTAAAGGAATATCAAATGGAGTCTGCCCCGGTTTTAAGCCCATATACTCGTAGGCCTTTTCATCATTGTGATCTTTAATTTCAGGGAAAGTTCCTGTAACATTGATGCCCATTTCAGGATTTGTTCCCCAAGTAACTTGTGGCTCAAGATTTGTAACATCTATTTTTATATGCTTATCAAAGGCTTCTACAGAATCTGTATATAATTCCTTCCATTCAGCCACTTTTTTCTCAAATTCCTCACCTTTTGGTGCAAACCTTCTTCCTTTCACATAATTAAATGTAGTTTCATCAGGTGCAATAATTCCTGATTTTCCACCACCTTCAATCGCCATATTGCATATTGTCATTCTTTCTTCCATCGAAAGCCCTCTTATCGTATCTCCAAAAAATTCAAAGGCATATCCATTTCCAAGTCCAATTCCATAAGTCTTAATTATATGTAAAATAATATCTTTTGCATATACACCTTTTTGTAATTTTCCAGTAATTTCAATTCCCATTGTCTTAGGTTTTTTTTGCCAAATTGTCTGTGTTGCCAGAACATGCTCAACTTCACTTGTCCCAATTCCAAATGCAATCGCTCCAAATGCTCCATGCGTCGCAGTATGGCTATCTCCACAAACTACAGTTTTTCCAGGTTGCGTAAGTCCTTGTTCAGGCCCTACCATATGCACAATTCCATTATTTTCATTAAACATATCAACAAGTTCAATCCCAAATTCCTTACAGTTTGCAGCAAGTGCATCAAGCTGCGCCTTAGAAATCTTATCTTTTATATCTAGTCTTTGCGACATTATCGTAGGCGTGTTATGATCCATCGTTCCAAAAGTCAAGTCAGGACGTCTAACCTTTCTTCCAGCAAGCCTCAATCCTGAAAACGCCTGTGGCGAAGTAACCTCATGAATTAAGTGTAAATCTATATAAAGCAATTGTGCTTCTCCAGGCTCTCCTGTAATTACGTGTTTCTCCCAAACTTTATCAAACAAAGTTTTTGGTTTTTTCATTTCTGACATCTTTTTATCCTCCACTTTTTCTCTCCGTTTTTTTATTTATAAATTTTTTTTAAAATTTATCCATTCTTTTTTGCTCAAATTTCTGTAATTCCTTTACTTTTTCAAAAATAATATCTATATTTTGTTCCCTTAAATAACTCATATACAAGGCTCTATCTTCCTTTTCGATTACAAATGGAGCTATTTTTTCCTGAAAACACAGATGCATCATAATCAGTCTTCCCGTTCATCCATTTCCATCACTAAAGGGATGAATTCGTTCAAATTCTATATGAGAGTTTAATATTTCCAATAATTTTTCATCATCATTTTTACATAATTCAAGCCTATAATTAAGATTTTCAATCCAATTTTTTGTAAGAATTGGTGCTTGACTTGGTGTAGAAGTTTCAAAATTTGCACCAATTATTGCATTACTATTTCTTTTAAAATTTCCTGCATTATCATTTAACCTATCCAAAATTTCCTTATTTATACTCTTTATCACGTAAATATCAAGTTTTTTATCATTTTCAAGTTCACTTATCATATAGTCAATCGCCCTTTTATGATTCAAAACTTCAAAAACTTCACGAACACTCTTGCTGCCTGGTATTGTGCTATCCAAAATAATTGTAGCCGTCTCATTCAATGTCAATGTATTTCCTTCAATGGCATTTGAATGATATGTCATTCTTACTGATAAATCTAAAAAATATTCATAATTTATATTTTTTATATCCATTTTCCCCAACTTTCTATCAGTTATAATCTTTATTTCCCTTACAAAATTTTTTCCTGTATTTCATCTTTTATTTTTTTAAAACTTTCTTTTTTCTTAACTTTACCATTTTTATGATATTCTATTTTTTCTCCATCCAAAAATCGATTCCATTCAGATGTCATTTTCAAGTTCCCATTTTCATACCGCTCTATTCTTTTTCCGTATAAAACATCATCTTTGTATTCTGTTTCTGATTGGATATTTCCGTTTTCATAAAACTCTTTCACATTTCCGTTTAGTTTATCATTAACATAAATAAGTTCGGCTTTTAATTTTCCATTTTTATAATAATAATTTGTTATTCCCTGCCTCAACCCTTCCTTAAGAGCATATACACTTGAAATTTCTCCACTGTCATATCGGACTATTATATTCCCTGAAAACGGCTTATTTTCTCCTTTTACATAAGCCTTTCCATCAATAATTTCAACTTCTTTTTCTTCAACTTGTCTTTTTTCATCCGAATACAGTACACCGCCAAATATAAAACATATCAGAAATATACAATTTAAAAATTTAAACTTCATTAACTTTCAGACCTTTCGTAAAATAATTAATAACAATCCCAATTATAAAAAACATCTGAAAAATCTTTATTTTTTAATTTCTCTCTATTAATAAAGAAATTCATCACTCCACAATCTCCAATCATAATTTCTCCTCCACTGTCAATCTGAAATAGCAAAGTATCGTATTCTTTCAATTGTTCTTCATCTCTTGGTTCAAATTGAGTAAAATATGGAAATCCGTTGCATTTTGTCCCAACAATTTCTTCATATAATTCATCTTCATAGATTCTTTCTACTTCTTCATATAATTCATTATCTTCTTCAAATTTAAGATTTTCTTCCTTCAACACTTCTTCATAAAGTTTTTCTAAAAACTCATAATTAAAACTTTCTTTCTGTTTTTCCAAAGAAAAATTCATTTTACAAGGTTTATTTGCTATTTCTAAATTTCCTGAATTTTCCCTATAAGGATTATACATTTTCTTAAACTCAACTTCCGAATGACAATCTTCAATTTTTTCATAATAAATCACATCAAATCCATCTCGATTTGTATAATCGTCAAAATCCAATCCCAGTAAATCTTCTCCCAAAATCCAAAACTGCAAAATCCCCTCCTGCGGAAAATCTTCAAGCTACTTCAAATCCTCACAATTTATCTGCGCAAGAAACATAAATTGTTTTCCTTCTGAATTTGTTGGAATTTTACTCCCTTTTGGAATATATGGAATCCCTTCAATTTTACTGTCTGTTATTTTTATTTTTTTTGAAGCATTGACTAAAGCATTTGCAACAATCATTTCTTTTGCTGTTTCATAATACTTTTTTTTAATTTTTTCAAAAATCTCTTTTGCCAACTTCTTTAATTCTTTATCTTCCATATCGTACCTCTTTCCAGTTTTTAATTTATTTTTTTCAATTTTAGCACCACAATCTCAGGCTGTGCAAAGAATCTTATGAACATCTCAAATGCTCCGCCACCAACACCTGAAGTCGTATAAATCTTATGTCCGTCATATTCCTTCAAACCGTACCCATATTTCCAAGGATGTTTAATCTCAGCCCATAAAATCAATCCAAACAGTGTTATCTGCCCGCCATGAGTATGCCCTGCCAAAGTCATATCAGCTCTTTCTTTCTGTTCATCTGTCATTTCTTCAAAATAATCAGGATTGTGCGTAACAAAAATATTAAAATCATCTTTTTTTATTCCTTGAAGAGCTTTCTGTGCATCAGGTTTCCCTTTTAGTAAATCGTCAACTGCTGAAATGTAGATACTCTGGTTATTTACTGTTATTTTATCATTTTCATTTACCAACACTTTGTATCCAAGACTTTTCAGTCCAGCCATATTTTTTTCCACAGAATTATAATCATGATTTCCAAAAACTGCATAAATTCCATATTTAGGCTTTTCCAACTTTTCCATTCCTTTGTAAAATCGTGGAATTTTACCAGTCCAGTTAGTATAATCACCACCAAGAATTATAATGTCCTTCTCCTGTTCATTTATCAGTTTAATAATCCTGTCAAGCTGCTTCTGATTAAATCTTGCATAAGTATCCAGCTGAAAATCCGCCGCAAACACAATTCTCTTTCCATCAAATTCCTTTGGAATATCCTTTGAGGCAATTTCTATTGTTCTAACCTTGAGCTGTGTATACTCATAATGTGCGTAAATTAGACAAATTAAAAAAAATATTGTTAAAATTCCTAAAATTGATAATATGTTCTTTTTATTTATCATAAGATTCCCTCTTAATCCTTTTCAAATATTAAATCTATTTATTGTGCATTTCATCATACATTCTTGCCAATTCCAACGTTCTAGATCTTGTTCTTCTCACTCTTATCCTCATCTCTTCCAGTCCTCCTAATGTTCCACATCCTACCCTTTCTCCATTTGAATCCGCAGGACAATACTCATCCATTGCTGTATTTACTTCTTTTTCTACACTTTTTATCCATGCTTTCTGGCTATTTTGAAGTTTTGTTTTCTGACTTCCTGAAAGTTCTGACATTAAAAGTGAATATATTTTATCAAGCTCTTTAGTCCATGCCTCATTAGCATTTTCATTATTTCTTAAAGCATCAATTTCAGAACTAACATTACCTTCATTTGCAGAAGTCATTCTGCTTTTCAAATCCTTTTCATAAGTAGTTTTATTTTTTACAGAATTACTGCTGTTTACTGAACTTGCTACTTGCTTATTTGTATTTTTGGCTTCAGCTGTAGCCGATGTGACAGTAGTTGCTTTGGCTTTTTCTTCAGATTGGTTTTGTAAAATTTCATGCTCCTTAGCCCTATTATCTAATTTTTTTGCCTGTACATCCAACTTTCTGCCTTCCTGATAAGAATTATAAAGTAAAAACCCTCCTCCGAAAAATAACATTGCAAATATCCCAATTACTATCTTTTTATTCATAATTTTCAGCAGCTCCTTTTATTTAGTTTTTCATCTTGTCAAATTTTCTAAGTATGCATCTCCGCTTCAACATATTCAATACTTTTTTCAGGCTGTACAAGCCATTCCAGTGCCAATCTTCTGAAATGAATAATACTTTCATTATAAGGGAATTTCTTGTTATTATGATTTTCAGGACGTATTCTCAGTTCCACTGCACTCCAGTTAAGCCTGTACAAATAATCAAGCATATCCATTATTTCATCTTTTGAACGTAATTCTGCTTTATTCATCAATGTTTCTAAATCATTTTCCATAAAATATTCTATTGTTCCTTTAACATTGCAAATTGTACTCAAATCTGTTAATTCCTGTAATGATAAAGCCCATAGCAGTACTGGTGGGCATTCATAACGCCAATTATATTCCGAATTTATTCTTACATCATCTGTGTATTTTTCAAGATAATTTTTTTCTTCATTAGTCAAAACTTCTTTAATCTCGTATTGCTTTTCAAATATTTCAAAAAACTCTTTGATTTTTTCTTTGGCATTTTCCTGCATTTCATTATAAAGTTCTGATGCAATTCCTGTCATCTGTATTGCAGCTGCTCTTTTTATAATCAATTCTTTATCAGGAATAACAGCCCTCGCCTCCGAAATACTTGTATGCATATTCTCAAGATATGGCAATCCATCAGCCTTTATTTTTTCAATACTTCTCGCCATTCTAGCATTATCTTCATCTGTCATTTCAAAATTATCAATCAATTCTTTAGGAATAAACGGCGTAAACTCTTTAAATTCTGTTCCTATCTTTTTTGAAACAAATACTTTTTTATCAGGCGAATATAAAGTTTCTGTACTAAATAACGAATAACCATCAAAACTTTTTCCTGCTCCCAAAATAAAATCCAACAGTTTTATCTTTTCGTTTTTCTTTTTCCCACTTTTGTAAAAATCAAAAGTTGCCGTTAATTTTGTTCTGCAATTGAAAAATGCAATTTGAGTCAATAACATCTGCTTCAAATTTTCATCTTTTATATTCACATCTGAAAAATGTTCTGCAAGCCCAGCACCATATTTTGCAGCCATTTCACTATCATC
Source organism: Leptotrichia trevisanii DSM 22070 (assembly GCF_000482505.1). NCBI lineage: Bacteria > Fusobacteriati > Fusobacteriota > Fusobacteriia > Fusobacteriales > Leptotrichiaceae > Leptotrichia > Leptotrichia trevisanii. Next base: position 72,256 of record NZ_KI519446.1, on the reverse strand, counting down.
AATTTCCCCATTGATTTCTGTACCATCTTTTAATTTTATTCTAAAAATTCGTGTCCACTCTTGTATTGGAAACTCCTTTTCAGCATCTTCCCCTTCAAAATATGATAGAACATCTTCATCCACAAAATTTTTATGCGTATCAACCGCTTCTTCCACTTTATCTCCAAAATACTCAACAATTTTTCGTGCAGTTCCATCCCCATTTTTTCCAACAACTGAATGAAAATGAAAATCTTTAGCTATCCTTAAAGGAATTTCTTCTTCCTTATTCTTTTTAAAAAAATCAAATATTCCCATTTCTTCTCTCTTTCTAAATCTAAATTTTCTTTAACTCAAAAATCACAATCTCAGGCTGTGCAAAAAATCTAATAAACATTTCAAGAAAAGCCCCTCCTAATCCTGAAGTAATGTATATTTTATGACCATTATATTCCTTCATTCCATAACCATATTTCTTCTTATCCTTTATAGCCGACATAATAATTTTTCCAAAGAAAGTAACCTGTCCGCCGTGAGTATGTCCAGCAAGTGTCATATCTGCCTTTTCCTTCTCATCTTCTGTCATTTCCTCAAAATATTCAGGATTATGAGTCAAAAATAATACAAAGTCCTCTTTTTTCAATCCTTCAAGAGCCTTTTTTGCATCAGGCTTTCCATGCCACAAGTCTGTTACTCCTGCGATATATATATTTTCATTGTTAATTGTTATTTTCCTATTTTCATTTACGAGCAGATTAAATCCAAGTTTTTTCATATTTTCAGCCGTTTCTTTTTCTCCTGGATACTCATGATTCCCATAAATCGCATATACTCCAAGTTCCGGAATCTTTATATCCTTAGCGTCTTCATAAAACTTAGGAATATTTTTCTCCCAAGTCGCATAATCTCCCCCCAGCAGTATCATATCCTTCTTCTGTGCATTAATCAGCTCAATCGCCTTTTTCTGCTGTTTTCTATTATATCGTGCCATAGTATCATACTGAAAATCCGCTACAAACAGCACTTTCTTTCCATCAAATTCTTTTGGCAAATCCTTAGACTTTATCTCAATTGTTTTAATCTTTATATTCCGATATTCGTAATGCGAATACACTAAAAATACTATAATTAATCCTAAAAAACCATATAAAATTTTAAGAATCCAACTTTTTCCTTTCATTTTTTCTCCTTCTAAATAAATTAAACAATAACCCCAAATAAAAGTATAAATTCATCATTCCCATATAAGCTCCAAAGCCTGCTACCATGAAAAATGTAAAAAATATACTTTCTCCTGTATCATCAAGGGATGTTATGTATTTTAATACAAAAAAAAGTATCACCGCTTTTATTGTTACTATAATTAATGGAGGGATTAACAAACTTTTTTTATTCACTTTTATTTTTGAAATTAAATAAGCAAAAATCAAACTAATGATGATAAAAATAATTTCTTCTAGTGAAAATAATCTTTCTAAAATCCACTCATTTTTTATATTCAAACTTGTTAAAAAATCATAAATGCTATTATTAAATCTTATAATCACCAAAATAATATCAAAAAATATTAAAAACAACAAGTAGAATAACCAAAAAAATCCTTTTTTCATTTTTATTCTCCATCTAATTTTTTATTTAACTATTTAAGAATTTCAAAAATTAAATTTTTCTTTTTCATAATATAAACCTTCCAATGGGACTGTCTAAAAAATTAAAAAATACTGTAAAAACTATATTTACAAATTATTTATAATTTCACAATTCAAAATAGAAAATGAATAAATATAGTTTCCATATTTTTTCAATTTTGAGATAGCTCCTTCTTTCCTTGTTAATTACTCATAAATTTTCCAACTTTTTCAAGAAATTTTCTTCTATCCTCATCTGTTCCCTGCATTTTCAAAGTATAATGAATCCATTCTGTTTTCTTTATTCCAACACCACCAAGATTAGCTTTCTTCATAGTAATTCCAAATCCTGTTATACTTAATAGAATCTTAGGCGCTTCAGCTGTCGTAATCATTTTTGCGGTTTTTATATTAGTCAAAAGCCCCTTTATCCCATTTTTTGTGCTTTCATATGCAAAGCCTTTAACCATAACTTTATCAAAAAATCTTTTCAGTATTGCAGGCATTGACATCCACCAGATCGGAAATATCAATATTAGTTCATCTGTATTTTTCAAAATTTCCTGATACTTTAAGACTAAAGGATCAATACTTTTTCCCTGTGAATATAAGCTCAGTTCTTTTTCAGTTATCACAGGATTAAATCCATCTTTATTTAAATCAATAACTGTGTATTTTTCTTTTGTTTCATCTAGCTTTTTCACTACTTGATCTAAAATTGCCTTATTAAAACTTCCATCCCATGGATGTGAAAAAATCACTGTTTTCACTTTTATTCCCTTCTTTCCGTAATCAATTTTATAATTAATATTCCACTTCATTATTCTTTTTACTTTCAAACAATGTCTTCTGTCTTTCGATTTCGTTTATTAATTCCTCTTCACTAGGCAGATAATTTACATATTTACTTGCAAAAAGATTTTTATTGTCATTCAAAACTGAATATTTTATAATAGTTCTGTCTGTATCCGTACAAAGAAGAAGTCCTATTGTCGGATTATCATTTTCCTGTTTTTTTAAATTATCATACATTCTGACATACATATCAAGTTGTCCAATATCCTGATGTTTCAATTTTTCAGTTTTTAATTCTATTATAACAAAACATTTCAAAATATAGTTATAAAATACCAAATCAATATAAAAATCTGAATTTTCTGTACGAATATGCTGTTGCCTTTCCACAAATGCAAAACCTTTTCCAAGTTCCATCATAAACTTTTGAATATCATCTGTTAGTGCTTTTTCTAATTCATTTTCTGTATAAGACATATTTGTTGGCAAATCTAGAAACTCTAAAACTACTGGATTTTTTATAAATTCCTCAACTTGTAGTTTTTTTGTCTTTTCTTTCATTTCATTTTCAACATTTTTTTTATCAATACTTGCAATAATACGATTATAATAAAGTGTAGATATATTTCTATCTAACGTTCTTACAGACCACATATTTTCTGCTGCTTCTGTCAAATAAAATATTCTAGCTTTCTCATCAGAAACTCTTAAAACTTTCTGAAAATGAGACCATGTCAATTGTGCGAACAGTGTTCGCACTCTTTCATAATCTGAGAAATATACATACAATTTCCGCATTTCCCATAATGTTCTTCTACTAAATCCTTTTCCAAATTCTTCTGTCAATTCCTTAGATAAATTTTTAATAATTTCTTTACTGTATTCAGCTCTTTCTTTCCCACGCTGTTCCCCTTCTACGATTTTTCTTCCAATTTCCCAATATACTTCTACCATTGCCGAATTTACATCCGTACTTTGTCCTCTACCAATAAATCTATTTCTCTTATCTTAATTTATTGAGAAATATGCAAAACTTCGTACACTTTTGAATTTTCTACTTCTTTAGGAGCATCTTCAAAAAAATAATACTCTGTATGTTTCCAATTTTCAGGGTTATATACTAATGTTCTTCCGACAATTTTATCATCTGATATAGAAAATTCCATTCTTTTCATTTTTTCCATCGGTTTTATTTCATTCTCTATTTCTAATAAATATTTTGCTTTAGAAAAGTTTTCATTAAACTCTTGCAACAATGGTATTCCAATATTTATAGTCTGCCATCCAAAAGAATTTAAAATATTATCATAGAAACCATCAAATATGAATTTATTCATTCCTTTGTTATCTTTCCAAAAGTATAATGGCGAATATTCTTTATTTTGCTCAGAGATTAAATAGACTTTAAAAAATAAATCTTCAAATCCATCTGTTTTAAATCCATTTTCTTGCACTCTTTTTCTAATATTATTCATATCAAAATCATTTGGAAGTTTTACTTTATACTGCATCATTATCATATCTTTTATCCCCCAATATTTTCCATTTAATTACTATATAATCTATTTATCCCATTAATATAAGCCTTAATACTAGCCTCAACCACATCCGTACTTTGTCCTCTACCAATAAATCTGTTTCCATTTTTCTCAATAATCACAACTACTTGTGCCTGTGCATCAGTATCTCCAGTTATTGCCTCCAACTTGTATTCTTCCAGAACAAAAGTATCACTTACCGCTAGATTAACAGCATTATAAGCCGCATCAACGGGCCCATCTCCAAGAGCTTCTTTAACCAGTTTTTCTCCATCTAGTTCAATGGTAACTGTCGCTTTTGGCTTTTTCCCTTCCTGTCTTGAAATTTCAAAGTGAGTAAGTTTTATTCTTCCTTCGATTTTTGCTGCATCTCCGGCAACTAATGCGATAATGTCTTCATCTAAAACATATTTTTTCTTGTCTGCCAATTTTTTAAATTGTGCAAATAATTCTTCCACTCTGTCACTTCCGACATGATTAAATCCTAACGATTCTAATTTTTGTACAAAAGCGTGTTTTCCTGAATGTTTTCCAAGTACTAAGCTGTCTGGATTTCTTCCAACTGATTCTGGACTCATAATTTCGTAAGTTTCAGGATTTGCTAAAACTCCGTGCTGATGGATTCCTGATTCGTGTGCAAATGCGTTCGCTCCGACAATTGCTTTATTTGGCTGTGTTGAAACTCCTGTCAAAAGGCTTACTAATTTACTTGTTGGGTAAATTTGCTTTGAATCAATGTTTGTGTAATATTCTTCAAACAAGTCTTTTCTCGTTTTCAAAATCATTGCAATCTCTTCAAGTGAAGTATTCCCAGCTCTTTCTCCAAGTCCATTAATTGTACACTCAATCTGAGTGGCTCCAGCTTGAATCGCCGCAACCGAATTTGCCACAGAAAGTCCCAAGTCATCATGGCAATGCACAGAAATATCCACATTTTCAATCCCTTTAACATTTTTTTTCAAATAAGTTATAAGTTCAAACATTTCATTTGGAGTTCTATAACCTACTGTATCAGGTACATTAAGTGTAGTTGCCCCAGCTTTTATAGCTGTTTCATATACTTCCACCAAAAATTCCTTTTCAGTTCTAGTCGCATCTTCTGAAGAAAATTCAATATCGTCAATAAACGATTTTGCATAAGACACCATTTCCTTTACTCTTTCTAAAATCTGCTCTTTTGTCATTTTTAGCTTGTATTCCCTATGAATCGGAGAAGTTGCAATAAATGTATGTATTCTTGGTTTTTTCGCATTTTTCACTGCCTCTGCCGCTACTTCAATATCTTTTTTCACAGCTCTTGCCAAACTTGTAACTGTAGATTTCTCAATATTTTCAGCAATTAATTTAACTGATTCAAAATCTCCTGGTGATGCCACCGCAAATCCAGCTTCTATCACATCAACCCCAAGACTTTCAAGCTGTTTTGCAATTCTCAATTTTTCCTGTGTATTAAGATTGACACGTGGTGTCTGTTCTCCATCTCTTAGCGTTGTATCGAATATTTTAATATGTTTTTTCATTATCTCCTCCTTATAGGTAATACTTTTCATTTTATTTTATAGAATACATTGCCGCCTGCTCTGCGTGAATAATCGCTGTATCAAATAATGGAACATCAGTATCCGCATTTTTTATAAGAAGCCCTATTTCAGTACATCCTAATATTATACCTTCTGCTCCTTTATTTCTTAGCTTATCAACAATTTCTAAAAATTTCTTTTTTGAATCAGAATTTATAGTTCCAAGACAAAGTTCGTCATATATTACTTCATTTATAATTTCTATATCATTCTTATCAGGTATTATAACATTTATACCCTTTTCAATAAGTTTTGATTTGTAAAAATCCTGTTCCATCGTATATTTTGTCCCAAGCAATGCTATATTTTTTAATCCTTTTTCTAATATTTTCTCTGCTGTCATTTCAGCAATATGCAATATTGGAATGGAGATTTTTTCTTTAATCTGGTTAACAACCTTATGCATTGTATTTGTACAAATAACTATAAAGTCTGCTCCTGCTTTTTCAAGATTATTAGCAGCCTCTCCCAAGATTTCTCCACTTTTTTCCCAGTTGCCATTTGCCTGACATTCTTCTATTTCCTGAAAATCCACACTATAATATGCATTTAGCTGAATGAAGTCCACCAAGCTTTTCTTTTACAGTTTCATTTATTATTTTATAATAAGTTACCGTGCTTTCCCAGCTCATTCCTCCTATTAATCCTATAGTTTTCAAATTCATCTTCCTTTCAAATTATCTATTCTTTTACAGCCTCAAATCTCAATCTCACATAATCAGCCAAAATTTGTCCATTTTCGTTTCTTTCCAGTTCTTTTTCAACTTTTTCAGTTATTTCATCAATCAGTTTTTCATGCATTTCCACCGGAACGTTTACAAGAGCAGGTGCAGAAAAAGTTTGCAGCCATCCTTTTATCCCAGTTGGAAGCAAAGTAGGACGGGGAAAGCTTATCATTCTTTTGACTTTTAATCCATATTTTTCAAGTAATTTCGTTTTTTCTTCTGGAGTTGGAAAAAACCAGCATTTTTTAGCTTTCAGGTTATGTTTTTCTACAGTTTCAAAAATAGCATTTTCTATTTTTCCCACATTTCCTTTACAGCCCGTCTCGGCTACAAAACGTCCACCTTTTTTCAAGGCTCGAGATACTCCTTCCATTACTTTCTCCGGATTAGTCATCCAATGTAGCGCCGCATTGGAAAAAATCGCATCAAATTCATTTTCAAATTTCATATTCTGTGCATCTCCCTGTACTGCCTCAACCCCAATTTTTCTTGCTGCCTCAACAAATTTCTGACTTCCATCAAGTCCTAAAACTTTGCACCCATATTCAGTAATTTTCTTAGTCAATACTCCATCTCCACAGCCTAAATCCAAGATATACTCATCTTTTTGAGGATTTAACCATTCAATCAGCTCTTCTCCGTAAACTGATACAAAACGTGCATTTTTCTCATATTTTTCCTTTTCCCAATGCTGACTTACTTTCATTTTAATATTTTCCTTCTGTTTTTTTAAAATTACACTTTGATACTATTCCTGATTTAAATAGTGAATATTTAATAAATTTTAAAATACATATTATTTAGCAAGGTTCTCATTATTACTACAGTTTCTGTTTTCTAACGATATTTAGTATCAAATTATTTTGTTTAATAATAGTTTTTCTATTTTTATTATGTTTTCTTGTTTGAAAAGTTTGTAATAATTTCGTTATTTAAAAAGAGTTTTGTATAAATTCTGAAAATATTACATTTTTTCGCCTCTACTCATTGCTACAACCCCTGTTTTGGCGATTTCGAGTATTCCATAACTTTTCATCATTTCTACAAATCCACGTAATTTTTTCACATTTCCTGTAAGTTCTATTACAAGCGAGTTTGGTGCCACATCCAGCACTTTTCCACGATAAATATCTGCAATTTGAACGATTTGAGCTCTTGTTTGAGCATCAGATTTTACTTTTATAAGCATAAGTTCACGTCTTATAACGCCTTCCGATGGGAAAATCTTTACTTTTACAACGTCAACGATTTTATAAACTTGTTTTTGAATCTGGTTTAAGGCTTTGTCATCTCCATCCACAGTAAGTGTCAATCTTGCATAACCTGGCTTGTTTGTAACTCCAGCTGTCATTTTGTTTACTGAATATCCTCTTCTATTGAACATCGACATTATTCTTGATACAATTCCGTTTGTATTTTTAGTAATTATTAATATTTCATGCTCCTTAATCATTTTCCAGCACTCCTTTCTTACCTATCATCTGACTTACAGTTTTTCCTGCAGGTATCATTGGGAACACATTTTCTTCCCTTTCAACAATACAATCCAGTATCACTCCTTCATCTGATAAAATCAAATCTTTTAATTTATTCTCCAAATCTGCCTTTGTCTTCAGTCTTTCTGATTTTATACCATACGCATCAGCAATTTTCACAAAATCAGGATTACATTCCAAATCAACAAAAGAATATCTTCTATCTTTAAATAATTCCTGCCATTGTCTAACCATTCCCAAGAATGAATTGTTTATAATTACTACTTTTACTGGCAAGTTATACTGTCTAATCATCATAATTTCTTCAAGTGTCATTTGAAAACCACCATCTCCAACGATTAACACAACTTTCTTATCTCTCGCCCCAACTTGAGCTCCAATTGCTGCTGGCACTCCAAATCCCATTGTTCCAGCTCCACCTGAAGTTACAATACTATTTGCATTTTTATAAGTCATATATTGTGCAGCCCACATTTGATGCTGTCCGACATCTGTTACAACAATCGTATCCCCATCCAGAATATCGTTAATTGCCTTTAATACTTCCTGTGGAAGCAATTTATCCTTACCAACATCTCTATGTGCCAATGGATATTCTTTTTTCCATTCTTTTACTTTATCTGTCCATTCTTTGTGATCCTGCGGCTCTAATTCCTTATTGATTTCAGAAAGTACGTTTTTCAAATCCCCAACTATCGGCACATCAGCCTTTTTATTTTTATCAATTTCAGCAGGATCAATGTCTATATGTATTAATTTCGCACGTTCACAAAATTTACTCGGATTTCCTGCAATTCTATCATCAAATCTTATCCCAGCCGCAATTACCAAATCTGCCTCATCTGTAGCATAATTCGCCGGAACAGTCCCGTGCATTCCAAGCATTCCAAGCGATAATTCATGATTTTCTGGAAATGCCCCAAGTCCTAGAAGAGTTGTAGTTACAGGCATATCCATTTTATTTGCCAGTTCAAAAAGTTCCTTTGAAGCCCCTGATTTCATAACTCCTGCTCCTGCTATAATTAACGGCTTTTTAGCCTTTTTTATCAATGATAGAGCTCTTTTTATCTGTACAGGATGCCCAACATAAGTCGGATCATATCCTTCCAGCTGCACTTCCTTGTCAAACAGCTTGTTAAATTCCTCATAAGATATTTCCTGCTGCTGAATATCATTTGGAATATCTACCAATACAGGCCCCGGCCTTCCTGTAGAAGCTATGAAATAAGCCTCTTTTATAATTCTTGGAATATCTTTAATGTTTTGCACCAGATAATTTCCTTTTGTTATTGGAACAGTAATTCCTACAATATCAGTTTCCTGAAAAGCATCCCTACCAAGTAAGTTGCTTCTTACCTGCCCTGTTATCGCTAGTAACGGTACAGAATCCATGTGTGCAGTCATAATCCCTGTAACTAGATTTGTTGCTCCTGGCCCAGAAGTTGCAAGACAAACTCCTACTTTTCCAGAAACTCTCGCATAACCATCTGCCGCATGCACCGCCCCTTGCTCATGTCTTGCAAAATAATGTTTAATTTTATCAAAGCTGTAAATTTCATCATAAATGGGTATTACTGCTCCACCAGGATACCCAAACATATCAGTCACACCCACTCTATGAAGGCACTCCAACAGCATTCTCGCACCATTTATCATTTCGCTACTCATTTTTCAACCACCTTTTCTTTTTGATTTTTTTTATTAATTTGTCGATAATTTAATTTTCTTGGTTTATGATATTCCTAAATTCATGTAATCGTCAAACTGTTCTATTCTATTTCCTGAGAATTTAATCTTTTAACTACATATCCTTTTTTATTAAATTCCTCTATTATTTTCTGAATATGCTCCTCACCATTTGTTTCCACCGTCACCTGAAGTTCCACATCGTGAAATCTGTTAAGATTTTTAAACTGATTATGTTCAAGCCTTATAACATTTGCATTCTGTTCAGAAAGAATTTGTGACACAGCAACCAGTTGCCCCGGTTTATCAGGCAAGTCAACTGAAAATCTAAATATTCTCCCTCTTACAACAAGTCCTTTATTTATCATAGAAGAAATAGTCAGCACATCAATATTTCCTCCACTTAAAATTGACACAATCTTCTTCCCTTTTTCATTAATCTTTCTAAGTGCTGCAACCGAAAGGACTCCTGCATTTTCTGCAACAATCTTATGTTTTTCAACTAACAGAAGAAATGATTCCATAAGTTCATAATCTGAAATTGTAATTATATCGTCCACATAATTTTTTATATAATCAAAATTCAGTTCCCCAATTTTCCTAACTGCCGTTCCATCAGCAATAGTATTTGTTTCAGGCAGTTCCACAACTTTCCCATTTTTTAGAGCCGCAATTGCCGAAGCCGCCCCTTCTGGCTCCACACCAATTATTTTTATCACAGGGTTTTTCAGTTTTGCCGCAAGTGCAATTCCCGAAATTAGTCCTCCACCTCCAAGTGGTACAAGAATTATATCAGCATCAGGTAATTCTTCTAACACTTCAAGCGCAATCGTTCCCTGTCCTTCCACAACATCGTCATCATTAAACGGATGAATAAACACATACCCTTCCTTTTCCTGCAATTCTCTCGCATAATTATAGGCATCATCATATTCTTCCCCAGCCAAAATAACCTCAGCCCCATACTGACGAGTCGCCTCAACCTTTATAAGCGGAGTATATTTAGGCATCACAATAACCGCCTTAATACCCAGTTTTTGAGCCGCAAGAGCTACACCTTGAGCATGATTCCCCGCTGATGAAGCAATAACCCCTTTTCTCTTTTCTTCCTCCGTCAATTTTGCAATCTTGTTATATGCCCCTCTAAGTTTAAACGAACCTGTTCTTTGCAAATTTTCAGGCTTAATATAGACATCATTTCCAGTTTCTTTCGAAAATACTGAACTGTGAATCAATTTAGTTTTAGTAATCACAGTGTTTAATCTCTCTCTTGCTTCCATAAAATCATAAAGTTTATGCAATTTCTCCACCTTCTTCAAAATTTTTATTTTTCAATTTTTCATTTAAAAACTCTATTATTATTTTTATAATTTCAGGCTGAAACCAATATTCATCGGAATGCCCTGCTCCCTTTACCACATACCTTGTTGACTCTATCCCTTTTTCAATTAATGCCTTATGAAGTTTTTCAGTTTGAACTGGAGGGACTAAAGTGTCTGCATCTCCGTGCATTAACAGGAATGGCGGAGTTTTAGAGGAAATATATGATATAGGGTTTGTTACTTTTATGTCGTTTCTTACATCGTTTAGCCAAAATTTTACTGATAGGAATATTGCTCTATAGCCTTCCTCAATATCATCAGGAATTTCAAAATCTCCTTCTTCTCCAAAGTCTGTTACGCCATAAATATCAATAACTGCTTTTACATCGCTATTTTCAGATAAATTTTCTCCTTTGTCAAAATCCCTCGTTCCATTTGTCGCTCCAGCCATTGCCACCAGATAGCCTCCAGCAGAATCACCCATTATGGCTATTCTTTCCTTATCTATTCCATATTCATCAGCATTAGCCTTCAAAAATCTGATTGCCGTCTTTACATCTTCCACGCTTTGTGGAAACACTCCATCAGGAATAGTTCTATATTCTATACTCGCAACCACATAACCCGCCTTTGCAATTTCTATCCTTTGCTGCAAATAGTTTTCCTTGTAGCTATGTGCAAATGAGCCACCTGTTACAAATAGCACAGCAGGATATTTCTCCGCCTTATATGGTTTTAAAATATCCATTTCCAATTTTATATTTTTTCTAAAATAGCTGATTGGCTGTGAATAAGTAACATTCACTATTGTTTTTATCTTTTCCTGTGTCAGCTCAATATTTAAAACTTTACTTTCACCATCATTTCCCATTTCAATTTTCTCCTTTATTATATACTCAAATTTTCTTAAAGTTTTACCCTTTTAAGTTTATTTGAGTATATCAATTTTTTTATATTAAAGTTTCTATAATATGTCAGTTTTAAAAATTTTATCTGATAATCAGCCATATAACAATTGACATTTTATTTAAAAGATAATTTTTTTTTTATATTTTTCAAACATTTCTTGAATCCCGCTGTCATTATAAATATTTTCATAAGCAGTTACAATAACTTGTAGTTCTTTTAGAAAATTTTCTTTAGAAATTATTTCTACATTTTCTTTTTCTCTCTTCCCTTTAAATCTTTCTGGAATTAAAGTTTTAATTTCTTTTTCCAATATAAAATCACTCATCATATTATTATATTTTTTTCTATCAAACCATTCATAAATTTTTCCATTTTTATATCCTGTATAGTAATAAAATATAATATTTTTATCTCCTTTTGACATTATATTAAAATATAATTCTCTTTCATCAAAATATCGAAATTTTTCTCTTTCTTTTTCAAAAAATTCATTTTTTCCATTTAAAAAATTTTTTAGTATATTTTCACCCATTAAATAAGAAAAAAATAATTTTAATATATCTTTATCCCAATAATTTATCGCTTCTCTTTTAAAATTAATAATTCCTAAGTTATATTTATTACTTTCATAGTTATATTTTAAAAGAAAATCCCGAAGTTTGTCTCTCACAAAAATACTCTTAACATCTAAATCGATTTTATATTTTTTAGATTCCCCAATGTAATTAGTATAATTAACAAATTCCTGTTCAATAAAAGCTATCATATCAGGATAACAATGAATATTTTTAAAATAATACATTAAAAAATATTGCAATATTTCTTCATAAGAAAAATAAACTCTTATTTCAACATTATTCAAATAGTCATATTCAGATATATATACTGCTGTTTCATCCTCATTATCCCATCCCCCATTTATCAAAAAACCTAAATACTCTCCTGAACTTGTTTCAGTAGCATCAGTATAAAATTCATTTATAATATCTGGAAAATCATTAATATAATCCATTGCTGATACAAAAAATTCATATTTATTTATTCCTATTTTTTCAAATACATCATCCTTAATTTTTCTTATATTCATAATTAATCCAATATTTCAATAGCCCCTCTATCCGCAGAAGACACATGCATCGCGTATTTTTTCAAATATCCTTTTACTTCAATTTTGAATGGCTCTAATTTAACTTTTCTTGCTTCAATTTCCTCATCCGAAATTTTAATATTAATTGATCTATTTGGAATATCAATTTCAATAATATCTCCATCTTGAACTATTGCAATATTCCCACCTGAAGCAGCCTCTGGCGAAACGTGTCCGATTGAAGCACCTCTTGTCGCTCCAGAAAATCTTCCGTCAGTAATCAACGCAACATCCTTATCAAGTCCCATTCCAGCAATCATCGCTGTAGGCGACAGCATTTCCCTCATTCCAGGCCCACCTTTTGGCCCTTCATATCTAATAATTACAACATCTCCAGCCACGATTTTTCCACCGACAATCGCTTCGACAGCTTCTTCTTCACTGTTAAATACTTTCGCTGGCCCTGTATGCTGCAACATTTCTGGATCTACTGCCCCTTCTTTTACAACACAGCCATCTGGTGCCAAGTTTCCTTTCAATACTGCTATTCCACCAGTTTTATATGCTGGCTTATCCCAAGGCTTGATTACTGTATCATCGTTAATATATGCTTCTTTTGTCAATTCTCCTTGAGTTTGAAGTGCTACTGTCTTCACATCCCCGTGCAATCTTCCATTTTCAAACATTCTTTTCATAACTCCGGTAACTCCGCCAGCTCTATACAAATCTTCGATAAAATGCTCCCCTGAAGGCGACAATTTACAAATTTGCGGTGTCTTCTGTGCAATTTCATTAAAATCGTCCAAAGTCAAGTTTACCCCTGCCTCATGTGCAATCGCCGGCAAATGCAACGCTGTATTTGAAGAGCCTCCTAGTGCCATATCTACAGCTACAGCATTTTCAAATGCTTCTTTTGTCATAATGTCAAGTGGCCTTAAGTCAGCTTTTAAGACTTCCATAATTTGCATTCCCGCTTTTTTAGCCAGTCTTGCTCTTTCTGAAAATACCGCTGGAACTGTCCCATTCCCAGGAAGTCCCATCCCAAGTGCCTCTGTCAAGCAATTCATCGTATTTGCCGTATACATTCCAGAACATGATCCACAAGTTGGACAAGCCATTTCTTCTACCGAATTTAACTCTTTTTTAGTAATTTTTCCAGTATTATATTCCCCAACTGCTTCAAACACGTTACTAAGCCCTATTTTTTTACCTTTGTAAACTCCTGCAAGCATCGCCCCTCCACTTACAAATATTGCAGGAATATTAAGTCTTGCTGCTGCAATCAACATCCCTGGCACTACCTTATCACAGCTTGGCATAAATACAATCGCATCAAACGGTGTCGCCATCGCAACGGCCTCAATCGAATCCGCAATTATATTTCTTGTAACCAATGAATATTTCATTCCGATGTGATTCATTGCAAGTCCGTCACAAATACCGATTGTATTAAATTCCATTGGAACTCCACCAGCATTTCTAATCCCATCTTTCACCGACTGAACCAAGTTTTTCAAATGAACATGCCCCGGTATAATTTCATTAAACGAGTTTGCAATCCCAATTATCGGTTTTTCCATTTCATCACTTGTAAACCCCAGTCCTTTTAATAATGATCTATGCGGTGCTCTTGCCGCCCCTTCTGTTAAATTGTTACTTCTTCCTTTTCCTTTCATTGTCATTGATTTCACTCTCCTAATTTTTTTGTTTCCTATAATACAGTCAACCTCAAATTTCTAGGATTTCCTGCACATTTGCTGTATAAATATATATTCAAACTGGCCTTAAAATCACTTTACCCAATTATTTTAAAGCAATTTGATTAAATACTGAAATTTCTTTAAACCCAAACTGAAATTCAAATTTACATACTCAATTTTAAACGGCTTTGTCTATATTTTATCATATTTTTTATAAATTTTTTACCTTTTTATATATGTGTAGTAAAATTTTAAAAAACAATATTTATTCAATTTGGTTAAAAAACATTCTCTAAAAAAATAAAAGACGATTTTAAATATAAATCGCCTCAAAGTTTTTTTATTATTAATGCTGTGTATGATTTTATTAACTATTTCCCAATGAAATTAGTCATTTTATCTTTATCATTTACCGATACAATAAAATCATTTTCAGAAACTTTTAAGGCAGTGTATTTTTTATTTTGCACGACTATAATTTCTAAAATTTGAATAATCAGTAATAATGATAAGACTAAAATTAATAATGACATAACTTCCTCCAGTTTTTCAATTTTTTGCTTCACTTATTTGTATGAAATTATTATAGCAAAAATCAATCATTTTGTAAAATATATATTATATATATGACTTATATATCTTATTAATCCTTAAAAATCAGCTGCTTTAAAAAATGAGAAATTAAAGAAAAACACCCAAGATATCTATTACCTCGAGTGTTTTTTTATTGATATATATAAACGTTAGGAAAAAAAACAATTTTTGTATTTTAAGTTATTAGAATTCTAATCCCAACCCTACTTTGAATATGCTATTTTTTGTATCATATAGTTCATATCCTGCTGACAGGTTAAAGTTATTTGAAACATTATATTTTGCTCCAAGTCCTAAATTAAATACACCTTGATCGTAATCCAATTCAGCTAATTTAGCAACTTCTACACCATTCGTAGAAATACTTCTTTCAGCATTGTATGATTTTTTATTAAATCTTTGTTCATATTCAACATTTCCATATAAGTCTACAGCTCCAACTCTTGTTTGTCCGTAAACTCCTGCCGTAGCATTTCCACCACTTCTTTTAGCTTTTCCAAAGTTTGTGTTTCCAACAGTGAATGAATCTTCCTTAACACTTGTCATTCCTAATCCAACATAAGGTTTTACATAAGTGTTTTCATCTGAATCGTCTCTAAATTTATATCCTAATCTAGTTTGGAAATCAATTACATCTGAATCAAATTTTACATTGTTATAATTGTCATACTTATGTTTGTTACTTCCATAAGTCAATACTGAAGCCACATCTAAGTTATCTGTGAAATCATATTTCCCACTTAATGACACTTGGTATGAATCTATTTTTTCCTTCACACCGTCAAATGATTTTTTATATTTTACATTAGATTTTTCATATCCAAATCCTGCTCCTAATGTAAGGTTACCAATGTTCTTAGTTCCTGATAAAACTACTCCGTTAGCTTTAGAGCTGTATCTTGAATCCTGATCATAAGAACCTATTCCACCAAGATATTGAACATTAAGGTTAGCTCCATTTTCTTTTTTTGCCTGTTCCAAATCTTTAAAACTGTTTGCTGTTACAGTTTTTGCCAAGTCATAGTTTACTCTTGATCTGGCACCTTGAACTGTAGGTACAGATCCTGTTGGTGTGCTTGGTGTTGGTGTAGGCGTTGCTGGCGTTGCAGGAGTAGATGGTGTCGCCGGTGTACTCGGTGTTGCTGGCGTTGGTGTTGACGAAGTAACTATTGAATTTACTGTCGCTGCTGTTACACCTCCATTTAATGCCGAATTTAATTTTACAATTGTTGGCCCTGTATAAGTTTGTACTGTTCCTGAATCTGTTACTAGATTTAAAGTTCCCCCTGCTGGCACAGTAAATGTATTTCCAGCAGATATTGTACTCGAACCAGTAACTGTAACTGTATTTGTTCCGGTACCTAAATTATAATTTGTTGCACCTGATATATTACCTCCTGCATGTATGTTAAGTCCTCCACCGACAATTGAAGCGGCACAGAATGTATTTGCACTAATTGCTAATGCTCCTATTAACAGTAATATTTTTTTCATTTTAAAATTACCTCCATATTTTGTTTTTTTGTTAATAACAATTTTTTGATAAGCATTTTTGTTTTTTATATAGTATCATGCCTAATTTTTTTTGTCAAGTTTGCACAAATTTCTCATCTTTGATAAATTCTCTTTGAATCTTATCATTTAAATTTGTTAAACATAAAATTTAAATTAATTTATTTTTTAACATATAAACTCAATCAATCCAATATTTTCCATCAAACAATCCATTTTTATTTTATTTAAACATAATTAAAAAACAGGTGTTATAGTCAATTTTTATAGACCTTTATTTAATACAAAAAAGTTTTTAAAAATATTTTAAAAATACCTAAGTTTTTTTAATTATTTAATTATTAAATAAAGTTATACAATGAGTTTTCACCTTGTAAGTTCAATTCATAAAATTCATACAAGTTTGAATTTGTACATACTAGTTAGATTTTAAATCTTCTTTTTTGTTAAATTTTATTTTCTTTTTGTTATTTTTTTTTGAATAAAAATTTTTTCTAAAATATTTTCGTTAATTTTTATTTAACGATTATAATAAAACTATTATTTTTTATTACTAAACCTATTAAAAAATAGAAATAAAATTTCAATTAATTTGATAAAATCAAATAAATCCTATTTTTCTTTCCTAATTATCTCAAGTGTTTCCTCTAAATCTTTTTTTGCATCTGCATTATTTTCCTTTTTAGCTAACTCCAGTCCTCTTTTCACTAATTTTTCGGCATTCTCATAATCTTTCAGTTGAATGTATAAAACTGCCAAATTATCATATGCCCACAAATTACCTTTTTGAATAGAGACCAAATACCACTTCATCGCTTCCTTCTGATTCCCTTCGTTATCAAAAATTGACCCTAATCTATTTTCCGAAGAACCATCTTTTTCAAATTTTGTTACTTTCAAAAACCATTCTTTCGCACTTTTATAATCTCCTAACCCTTCATACGAAGCTGCAATCCAAAAATAATCTTCATTTCTATTTGCTATCTTCTGATATTCCTTGTAATATTTTATCGCTTTGTCATATTCTTCCTTTTCAAAATAATTATACGCCAAATTTGAAATTGCAAGATAATTTCCATTATCTATGGCTCTTAAATATAGCTTTTCAGCTTCTGCATAGTTATCTTTATTACTATATAAAACTCCCAATTTATTCAAGTAATCAGCATTATTTGGAAATTCATTCACATATTTTGTAATTAAAGATATTAATTTTTTTTCATCCTCCTTTTCATAAGCATCATCTATCTGCTTTTCCAACTTTGTTTTTTCCTCTTTTGTCATCGCCGAAAAACCTTGAACCCCTAATCCTAAATTTGCAATTACTAACAATAAAGTCAAATATTTTTTCATAATATCCCTTCTTTCTATTTTTCTATTCAACACTTTTAATCTAAAATCTTTTTTTATTATTTTACAAAATTTCTAAATTATTTTATTTTTTTTATAAAAAGTCGTAAAATTAGTTACTGCTTTCGACTTCTTTAATAATATTCTGTATTTCCTTAACTTGCTCTTCCTCTTTTGCTTTTTTTGCTTCTCCTAACGCTTTTCTCAGCCATTGTAACGCTTTTACCTTGTCACCTAACTCAAAATAAACAAATCCTAAACTTGCCTGTGCATTAAAATTATTTTTTTTATCAGCTGCCAAAAACCATTTCATCGCTTCCTTCTGATTTCCTTCATCATAATAAATTTGTCCTAATATTTGTTCTGATGAACCATCTTCATCTTTAACATATGATTTTAACAAAATTTTTTTTGCTTCTTCCACATTTCCTAATTCATAATTTAGCCGTCCCGTCAAATAATCTACAACATTTAATTTTTCAAAATTTTTATCATCAACTTCCTTTATCCATTTTAATGCTTTTTCATATTTTTCTGCAAACATATAAATTGTTCCAATCATCAGCCTTATATCGTATTTTCCCCCATCATCTGCTATAAAAGGATATTTCTTCTGCATCTCTATCGCTTCATTTAACTCTTTTTCACTCTCATTCTTTCTGCCCATATCATCATACAATATTCCCAACATGACTTTTAGTGTAATATCAGACGGATTTTTTCGTATATTTTCTTTTAACATTGACAATGCCTTCTGATTATTACCTCTATCATATTCTTTCGACACTTTCTCCATTATTTTTTCAAATTCCTTAGAATCCATTCGTGAAAATCCCTGCACTCCAAAAACTAAATTAGCTAGAATTATTACAAAAACTAATAATTTTTTCATTACTACACCTGCCTCTTTTCATTATTTTTTTATTTTTTTTAGTTAAAACTAAGATAGTTACACATAGGGATATTTTCTCACATTTTCTGTAATATTGCAAGCCCCTTCTATTACAGGAAACATCATAACCGCCCCTGTTCCCTCCCCAAGTTTCATATTCATAAAAAGCATCGGCTCTAAATCCAGTTCCTTCATAATATACTTCATTCCAGGCTCTTCACTTAAATGAGAAGCAATCATAAAATCTCTGCAATCTGGACAGATTTTATAAGCAACAAGAGCAGAAATTGCAGAAATAAAGCCATCTATCACAACAGGTATACAATTTTTGGCACATCCCAGATAAGTTCCCGCCATTCCAGCAATATCCAGTCCTCCAACTTTTGCCAGTATATCTATTATTTTATTTTTTTCAAATACATTAATTTCGTTAATTTCTATATTCGCCATATTTCCTTTTTTATCAAAGTTGATATTTTTTTTGTTTTTTTCAGTATTTTCTTTTTTCATCATTCCATTTATATTTTCTTCAAAAAATTTTGACAATCCATTCACTTCAACTGCCTTTTTGACAACATTCTTCTTATGCTCCAAAGTTTTATCATCAATCCCGCTTCCATAGCCGACAATCTCATCTAACGACAAATCTGTCAAAACCTTCAAAATAGCACTGCTAGTCGTAGTATTTCCAATCCCCATCTCTCCAGTTGCAAATAAATTATACCCATCCTTCACAAATTCATCAACCATCTCAATTCCAGTTTCTATCGCCTTCACAGCCTTTTCATAATCCATTGCGGCTCCTTTGACAATATTATTAGTACCAGTTTTCATAATTTTCCTGTCAATAATTCCAGATAAATTTATCTCATTTTTAGCATCCGAACTCTCATCAATTCCCAAATCTACCACTTTTACATCAGCATTATATACCATTGCAAGAGCATTAATTGATGATTTGCCATTTAACATTGCCTCCACGACATATTGAGTTATTACTCTTTTGGATTTGCTCACTTTTTCCCGTTCTACGCCATTATCAGCCGCCATTACAAGCACCATTTTTTTGCGGGGCTTATAATTTTCGCTCATTCCCTCAAGCCTTATTGCCAACTCTTCCAGTTTTCCCAGCCCTTTTGGAGTTTTTAGCAATGAATTCAGTTCATCTTCCTTTTTTTTCATTCTGTTTTTGTCTAAAGCTGTTATTTTTTTTATTGTATCAAATAAAATTTTCCTTGTTTTTCCACTCTTTCTCTTTTCCATTTATATATTCCTCTATTTATGATTTCATCTTAATTTTTCAGCAATCTTTTGAAAAGTTTTTTCCACACCTTTCAATAACTTTTCCACATCCTCATCATTATGAACGTAAGAAATGAAATGTGCCTCATATTTTGAAGGTGGCACAATCATACCATTTTCAAGCATTGTATCAAAATATATGCTGTAAAATTCATCATTTGTATTCATTGCATCTTCGAGAGTTTTTACTTTTTCCTTTGCAAAAAATATTGTGAAAAGGCTTCCAAAGTGATTCACACTTGCTGGAACATCATATTTTTTTATTAATTCATTAATTTTATTTACCAAATTCTCCGTTTTTTTATTTACATTTTCATAAATTTCTGGATTTTCTTTCAAAATCGAAATAGTTTCTATCCCAGCAGCAACTGAAATTGGATTCCCAGAAAGCGTTCCAGCGTGATAAACATTACCAACTGGTGAAATTAAATTCATAATTTCCTTTTTTCCACCAAATCCACCAACTGGATAACCACCACCAATAATTTTCCCAAGCACTGTCAAATCTGGCGTAATTCCAAATACTTTTTGAGCCCCACCTATCGAAATTCTGAATCCTGAAATTACCTCATCAAAAATTAGCACAACATTTTCCTTTTCTGTAATTTCACGTACCTTTTCCAAGTATTCCTTCTCTGTTTCAATAAGTCCCATATTTGCTGGAATTGGCTCAATAATTACACACGCAATATCCTTATCATTTTCCAAAATTTCCTTCAATTTCTCAAAGTCCCCAAATGGCAACGTTATCGTATCTTTCACAACTCCCTCAGTAATCCCATTACTATCCTGGTGTGCAAACGTCAAAAGCCCTGATCCAGCTTTAACCAAAAGTGAATCCGAATGTCCGTGATAACATCCCTCAAATTTTACAATCTTATTTTTCCCAGTAAACGCACGGGCAACTCTCACACTGGCCATCGCCGCCTCTGTCCCCGAAGTAGTGAGTCTTAATTTCTCAATCGACGGAAAACAGCTCTTCACAAGCTCCGCAAGTTCCACTTCCTTTTTTGTAGGCAACCCAAACGAAGTCCCATTCTCAAGCTCCCTTCTCACAACCTCCATAACCTTCGGATAATTATGCCCCAAAATCATCGGCCCCCATGAACCAATCATATCCACATACTCATTCCCATCTTCATCATAAAGTTTACTTCCATTCCCGCTCTGAATAAAAATCGGATACTCCTTATCAACAGACTGAAACGCCCTCACAGGACTATTAACACCACCCGGTATCGATTTCTTTGCCTTTTCATAAATCTTTCTCGAATTATCTGTATTCATCAAAATTTCCCTCTTTTCTAATTAATATTTTATATTTTTCTCCATTTTATCACATTTACTTTATTTTGCAAATATTGATTAAATTTAATAATTTAAAGTAAATTTTTTTATTCTATCTTTTTCAGAAAAAAATTAGCAAAAAAAACAATATTATGATAAAATAAAATATAGGAAATTTTTAGGAAAGGATTGATATTATGTTGATAGATAAGGTGAAAAAAGTCAAGATTACTGATGATATTACTATTGGTAATGATAAGATTTTTTTGATTGCCGGACCTTGCGTGATTGAGTCGGAAGACTTGGTTATGGAAGTGGCTGGAAAAATGAAAGATATTACTGATAAGCTGGGGATTCAGTATGTTTTTAAGGCTTCGTTTGACAAGGCTAACCGTTCTTCTATTTCCTCATTCAGAGGACCGGGCCTTGAAAAAGGACTTGAGATTTTGGCACGGGTTAAGCAAAAATATGGTGTGGCTCTTGCAACAGATATTCATGAACCTTGGCAATGTAAGGAAGCTGCCAAAGTAATCGATTTGCTTCAAATACCTGCATTTTTATCACGACAGACTGATTTGCTTATCGCAGCAGCAGAAACTGGAAAAGCTGTTAATATCAAAAAAGGGCAGTTTTTAGCACCTTGGGATATGAAAAATGTTGTGAAGAAATTTGAGGAAGTTGGAAATGAGAATATAATGCTTTGTGAGCGTGGAGCTTCATTTGGATACAATAATCTTGTTGTTGATATGCGTGGTCTTCTGGAAATGAGAAAATTCGGCTATCCTGTTGTGTTTGATGCGACACATTCGGTACAAATTCCAGGAGGACAAGGGGAAACTTCAGGAGGGAACCGTGCTTATGTTTATCCACTTGCTAGAGCAGCTGTGTCTGTTGGAGTGGACGGAGTTTTTGCAGAAGTACACCCTGAACCTGACAAAGGCTTGTCCGATGGGCCAAATATGTTAAAACTGGACAATGTTGAAGATATTTTAACAAAATTAATACAATATGATAGATTAACAAAAGAATTATAAAAATATATATTTTTTAGGAGGATTTATAATTATGAGTTCAAAATTATTATTAACACCGGGGCCAACTAATATACCGGAAGAATATTTAGAAATTTTAGGAAATGACATTATTCATCATAGAACACCTGAATTTAGAAGAATTATGAAAGAAAACAACGAAAACTTGAAAAAAGTCTTCAAAACAGCAAATGATGTGGCTATTCTTACTTCATCTGGAACAGGCTCAATGGAAACTGCCATTGTAAACTTCTTCTCAAAAGGAGATAAGGTTTTAGCGATAAATACTGGATATTTTGGGGACAGATTTAGAAAAATTGCTGAAATTTATGGGTTAAATGTAATTAATTTACAATATGAATTTGGAGAAAGCTATAACTTGGACGATGTAAAGAAAGTGATTTCTGAAAATCCTGATTTGAAAGGAATTTTAGCAACTCATAGTGAAACTTCAGTTGGTATTTTAAACAATATAAAGGCACTTGGGGATTTAACAAAAAATACAGACATTCTATTAGTTGTGGATACAATTAGTGGACTTGTGGTAAATGAGTTTGATTTTGACGGTTGGCATATTGATGTGGCAATCGCTGGAAGCCAAAAGGCATTTTTGATACCACCGGGACTTGCGTTTGTTGCTATAAGCGACAAAGCAAAAAAAGCCATGGAAACATCTGACTTGCCAAAATATTATTTTGACTTGAAACAATACAAAAAATACTTTGAAGCCAGCGGAGAAACACCATACACTCCAGCAATCGCTTTAATTCTGGCATTGAACCAATCACTAAAAGACTTGGTAAAAAACGGAATTGAAAGTACAATTAAGCAAAAACACGATTTAAGAAAATATGTTGAAGAAAAAGCACAAAAATTAGGATTTGAACTTTTAGTAAAAAATGAAGAAAATAGAACAAATACATTAATTTCAGTATACAGGGAAGGAATTGTAATAAAATCAGTTATTGCTGCACTTGAGGAAAAGGGATACACTGTTACAGGCGGAAAAGGAAAATATGCCGAAAGTCTTATGAGAATTGGGATTTTAGGGCAAATTTCCAAAGAACAGATTGATGACTTCTTTGTAATTTTTGAAGAAGAAGTAAAAAAACAATTATAAATTTTACAAAAAAATAGAAGACATATAGGAGCTGTTTTAAAGTATTTTTATTATTTAAATTTTCAAAAATTAAACTAGTTTAACTTAACAGTTCCTATTGCAAAATATTGAAAAGGAGCGTAAATGAAACCATATTTATTTAAAATTGGAGGTTTTGAACTTAGAATTTATAGTTTAATGTATATTTTAGCCTTTCTTTTTGGAATGTTTATCGCACTTGCCGACGATGTTGCCGAAAAAAGAGGGGTTGATGATAGAAAAATTATTGAAGATTTTGCATTTACAACAATTCTGGCTGGATTAATTGGAGCAAGACTTTATTATGTTATTTTCAAATTTTCAGATTATATAGGAAACCCTTTGTCGATTTTTTATATCTGGGAAGGTGGACTTGCGATTCATGGTGGAATTATTGGTGCATTTATAGGATCATATCTGTATGCCAGAAAAAATAAACGGAGTTTATGGGTACTTACAGATATGGCTGTCGGGCCTTTACTATTTGGGCAATTCTTAGGAAGATTTGGAAATCTGGCAAATGGAGAAGTACACGGTGTGCCAACATTTACGCCGCTTAGTGTAATTTTTTCAGGAACATTCACTAAATGGTGGGCAGAATATCAGGCAATGAGTATTGCTGCAAAAGCCCAGTTTAAACAACTCGTACCTTGGGGAATAAGTTTTCCGTTAGATACACCTGCTGGTTCAGAATTTCCAAATTTACCACTACATCCGGCTATGCTTTATGAAGCATTTTTAAATTTGATTGGATTTATAATTCTTTGGTTCTACTTTAGAAAAAAAGAGTATAATCCTGGTGTTTTATCAATGATTTATTTAATTATGTACGCAATTATCAGAATGTTTGTAAGTACATTCAGGGCGGAAGATTTATTAATTTTCGGAATAAGACTTCCATATTTGATAAGTATAGCTATGATTATTATCGCTATTATCGGAATAAAATACTTTAGCAGTCCAAATAGAAAATTTGTGCCTGTTGAAGTTAAAAAAGAAGAAAAAAATAAAAGCAATGATTCAGCTGAATAACCTGATACTAAACCCCATTAGAAACTAGAAATTAAAATTTCTAGTTAAAATAGTATGAAATTCAAAATTTATTAAATATTCGCTATTTAAATAGGAAATAGTATAAAATATAACCACTATAATTTAAAAATTTACATACAAAAAAACTGTCAAATTCATTATTAGAACGTGACAGTTTTTTATTACTTCTCTTTTTTAGCTTTTTCATCTTTATTTTCAACATGCCTTTTACCACGGTTATCAACTAATGCGTCAACTCCGCCTTTTTCATATTTTTTTACCCATGAATAAATTTGCTGATATGAAACGCCAAATTTTTTGATTGTTAAATTGTAATCATAATTGTTTTTCTGACAAAAAACTACAGCTTCAACTTTTGCATCAATAGATTTTCTTATATGTTTTTTTACTACTGTATAATTTCCATTTGCATCCATACTTCTTCTATAATCTCTAATCCAGTAATTTAGTACACTTACAGAAGCAATATCGTATTTTTTACAAATGTCAAATAGTGAGCCTTCGTTACTTAAATAGCTTTTAATGGCTTTTTCCTTGATTTCACGGCTATAACGTCTATTTTTATCACCAACCATTATACTTTCTTCACCAATTTCAACATATTTCTTTTTCCAAGTCATTAACGAAGATTTTGCAATGTCATATTCCTTTGCCAAACTTTTAATGCTTGCTTCTCCTGATAATACCCGTTTTACGAGCTCAATTTTTAGTTCATTAGATATTTTCGATTTTCTTCCCATTAAATTACCCTTTCTTAAAATAAAATATATATTCTTTACTTTTATAATATAATAACCTGCTTAACCCTTTTCAAACATTTTAAATACACTTATTTAGATTAAATAATACACAGCAAAAAAGTGAAAAGCACTTCCTAAAATAACAAAAATATGCCAAATCATATGATTAAACTTACATATTTTCCATGAATAAAAAATTGTTCCAAGCGAGTACAGAACACCCCCTAAAATTAAATAAATTAATGAAATCTGATTTATATTGTGTATCAAATCATTCCAGGCAAATACAATCATCCATCCCATTATTAAATATAGCAACGTAGAAAATAACTTAAATTTTCCAGTAAAAAATGCTTTAAATATAATTCCTAAGAAACACACTATCCATTGGATTACCAATATGATTTTATTCATTGGTGAATTAACTACCAGATATAGAAAAGGTGTATAGGATGCCGCAATTAAAATGTATATTGCAGAATGATCAAAAATTTCAAAAATCATTTTAGCTGTTCCCGGCTTTAACCCATGATATATTGCAGACATTGTATACAAAACTACCAATCCAAATCCAAATGCCATAAATGATATGATTGTTCCAGTATCCTGCCTCCAGCTCGCACGTATTGTTAATGCAATGAAAGCGACAACAGCAAGTCCAGCACCAACAGTATGGCTTACAAAATTGGCAATTTCTTCACCACGAGAAAAATTTTCTGCTTTTTTGTGTATTTCTGACAATGTATTAGTGCTTTTATTCTTAGTTTTTTTATTCATATTTTTCCTTTCAGATACAAAGATATTTTTTGTATTTAAATACATGATTTTAACAAAATTATCCTTTAAATAGCCAATTATTTAGACTTATATGAATATAAAATCAATTTAAAATACTAGCTTTATATTATAATAATACCATATAAATTTTAATAGTGTATTTTTTTTCGCTTATAAAATAGTTTTTTTTTCCTATCAAATTATAATTATTTAATTTTCAATCTGAAATATACCATCTGTTATATTGCATAATTATTATAACAGTTATTTTAATTATAATCAACCTAAAATAGCAATTATAATTAAATTTTTTTAATTAAAATGGCATAATTACTCGATATATTCAAAATTAAACCAAAAAATTTAAATATAATATATATTCAAATTCCCTTATTGTCGTGCAATTAAGACAGCTTCTCCATTTCACAAATAAAATTTGACACAAAAATATTTTTATAGTAGAATAATTTTATTAACTAAATAATATAGAAAGAAGGAAAAAATATGTTAAAATACCTTATTGATGGCGGAATATTTATGTGGGTAATTTTACTTGCCTCAATATCTGGACTTGCCGTTATTATTGAAAAAATGTATACTTTTTTATCAAAAGAAAAAAAATTGTCAGAAAATGAGAAAAATCAGCTTTATAAAGCACTTAGAACTGGAAAGAAGGAAGAAATTTTAAAACTTTGCAAAGATAAGACTGATTCAGTTTCAAAAAGTGTGACAAAAATCGTTTCCAATATGGATATTAACTTCGCTAAACTTGATAATTCACATAGACAAGTTATAGAAGGGATTATTAGTGAAAGTATTCTGGAACAGACTACTGAACTTGAAAAAGGTATGAGTCTATTGGGAACAGTTGTAAATGCAGCTCCTCAGCTGGGGCTTCTGGGAACTGTTACAGGAATGATTACAGCTTTTTCAGCTCTTACCCGAAATGGAACTAGCACGGCGAAAATAGTCGCTGGCGGAATTTCAGAAGCACTTTACACAACTGCATTTGGATTAATAGTTGCGATACCTGCATTAGTCTTTTATAATTATTTTAATAGACGAATTGATGTTATTGTGGCAGAGATGGAAAGAGCGGCATTACAGTTTTTAAGCAGAGTAAAAGATTGATTTTTTAAAAGTGTTAATCAAAACTAGGCAATTGTAAAAATAAAAAATTACAAAAACTTAATAACAACAATATCTATACAGTAAAGGAAGAAATCTTTGACAAAAACTGTATTAATAAGTTTTATAAACTTTTACAAATGAATATAATAAAAAAATTTTAGGAGAAAAATATGAAATTTTCTAACAGACGAAAACGTCAAAATGTGGATATATCAATGTTAAACTTAATTGATGTAATTTTTATGCTGCTAATATTTTTTATGCTTGCAACTACATTTAACAATTATTCCCAATTTCAGCTGTCAGTTCCCAAAACATCAGCACAGCTTGAAAAAAAGGAAGATACAAAAATAGAAGTAATCGTAAATAAAGATAAAAAATACTTTTTAAAAATAGACGACAAAACTAGGGAACTTTCCCAAAATGAAATAGCTTCTGAATTTTCAAAATTGCCAAAGGAAGCATTAAAAAATATAACTTTAACTGCCGATGAGCATTTGGAATATAGGGACATTGTGGACACGATGAGTAT
Organism: Leptotrichia trevisanii DSM 22070; assembly: GCF_000482505.1. Lineage (NCBI taxonomy): Bacteria > Fusobacteriati > Fusobacteriota > Fusobacteriia > Fusobacteriales > Leptotrichiaceae > Leptotrichia > Leptotrichia trevisanii. The sequence continues at coordinate 44,472 of NZ_KI519446.1, read as the reverse complement.
TTTAAAAAATATGAATATAGAAAATATAAGTTTAAATATTCAAAATAAAAATTAAAACTATATAAAATTAGATATTTAAAGAAAACGAATGAAGGTGAAAAATGAAATATTACATAATTTCAGCTGCAATAAACTTAGGAATACTCCTTATTCCAATTGCAACTCCAGTTTTAAAACAGAAACTTGAAGAAAAAAAAGAAAAACAGACTATTGTCGTTGACTTAAAAAATAGTATTTTAGAAGAAAATAAGACAAAAAGCACAGTTAATACGGATAACGATGAGGAAAGTAACGGAACGGCTGGTTTACAGAAGGGGAATCCACAAAATAAAAACAATACAAATTCCAAAGTTCACAACACAGAGCCAGACAAACCTAAAAATCAAAAACAGCCCGAACTTCCACCATCACAACCAATACAGCCAAAACAACCACAACAACCAGCACCACAACCTCCCAAAGTACCTCAAAACACCATACCAAAAGAACAACCAAAACCTACATCACACCCAATTATCCCCCCAGTTACCTCCACCCCTAAAAATGCTACACAACCAGTAATTTCACAATCCACAGGAAATTCTGCCAGTACAAAACCAGTACAAAACACCATAACTGCTTCAAACTCCACTATTTCCAATAATTCTGGACATAAAAACACTCTCTCAAATTCAGGAATTTCACATGGAAACAAAAATGGAAATACTGCTAACGGAAACTCTACAAGTAACAAAAACGGAAATGGAACAGGAACAAGCGGAAATTCAACTAGTTCTGGAAATGGAAATGATAAAAAGTCTGGAAGTACACGGGGAGGTGGATGTCATGAAGGTACTGATTTTTCAGTTTCATACAGAGAAACATTGGAAATGCCACAAGGCAGTCAACGTTTAAACAGAGAATTTAATGTTGTTGTAAATGTTACAGTAAAATTTACTAGAGGTGGCGGCATCTCAGTAATTTCAGCTTCAGGAGCAAGTTCTATTTTTCTAAATGAAGCCAAAAAAGCCGCTAAAGGAATAAGAATAAACTTCAAAACTAACAATTGCTCATCTGGAGTAATAACAAAACCATTTAGATTTAGAAAAACTCACTAAATATATTTCAAGCAAAATTTCGTTAGAAGAAAAATAGCTGTTTGAGCTTTTGAAATAAACTTTAAGTTAAATAAAATTAATTGGATTAAAATAATTTGTATTCAAAAGCGAGTCCTATTTTTCTTTTATAAGAAAGTTTTGCGTCAAGCCAGAGTGCAGAGGTATGGCGTTTGATACCTCTGCGTTAAAAAAGCTAATATAACTAAAATTTAAGGAAAAATAAGCATTGATTGAAATCTTTTAGAAAAAATAAATAGAAAAAATTTTGAATTTGTGTTACACTTTAAAAGTAAAAAAATTTTAATAAAAAAGAGGAAAAAACATGGAAAAAAGAACTGAAAAATTATCAAGAATTTTAAATGAACTGAATATTGATGGATTGTTTATTACAGATTTGTATAATCTTCGATATTTTACTGGGTTTACTGGAACAACTGGAGTTGCTCTTGCGACAAAAAATGGGAATTTTTTCTTTTCGGATTTTAGATACAAGACGCAAGCGACTAAACAAGTTAGTGAAATGGGATTTGAATTTGTAGAAGTTTCACGTGGTTCGCTTCAGACAGTTGGAGAATACATAAAGAAATTTGGGCTAAAAAATGTGGGATTTGAAGATGTGAATGTGTCATTTTCTCTTTATCAAACGATAAAAGACATTTTCAAAGTGGAATTAGTGCCAGTCGGAAATAAACTTGTGATGGAAAGAATGGTAAAATCGGAAGAAGAAATTGCACTTATTAAAAAGGCTGTAGAAATTAGTGATGTGGCATTTTCAGAGGCTTTAAAAATTATAAAGGAAGGTGTTTCTGAAAAGGAAGTTTCTTCATACATGGAATATATTCAAAGAAAACTAGGAGCTGATGATCGTTCATTTACGACAATTTTAGCCAGCGGGTATCGTTCAGCTATGCCACACGGGGTGGCTTCTGATAAAAAGATTCAAAAGGAAGAATTTATTACAATGGATTTTGGAGCATATTATGAGGGTTATGTGTCTGATATGACAAGAACTGTTTATTATGGTGACAACATTACTGATAGACACGTAGAAATTTATAATACCGTCCTGGAAGCACAAATATTGGGTGCAAATACTATAAAAGAAGGCATTATGTCAGATGATGTTGACAAAGTTGTCAGAAATTTCTTGACTGAAAAAGGATATGGCGAATATTTTGGACACGGATTAGGACACGGAATTGGTGCCGAAATTCATGAATTGCCTTACTTATCAAGCGCTTCACACATTGAACTAAAAGAAAATATGGTTGTAACTTCTGAACCAGGACTTTATTTTGACGGATGGGGAGGAGTTAGAATTGAAGATGACGTTGTAGTTAAAAAAGATGGTAGAGAAATATTAAATAAAAGTAATAAGGAATTAATTATTTTACACTAAATATTATAAAATTAATTATAAAAATAGGGAATGTCCCATAAATTGAGGCACTCCCTTGTTTTTTTAAAAGTACATTTTTTTAAATAATGTTGGACACACTTCTTTCATACTGTTTGGAAATTGTGCACACCAGTGAAATATTATTTTTGGATATTTTTTATTAATATATCCTATTTTTCTTTTATAGTTATTCAACTTTTTATTATAATCGTCAATGAAATCATCTTGAAAAATAGTTTTGCTATTAATTTTGTAGCTTTTCTTGCTTAAAATATTGTGTGAGCAGTTTTTTCTGGAAAAGGCATAGGCTGGGATAAAAGCAAAGTTTTCATTTTCAAAATAATTTGTCATAAATTTCGCTTCAAAAGATATGTTTATATATTTTGATAAATTATCCTGATTTTTTATAATTGAATGATATATTTTTTCTCCCTGCGAAATCAACCATAGCCTAAAAAAATCAAAACTCCAGCTTGCTGTGTCACCGTTTACAAGATACGAGGCACACCACAACTTTTCATTGTAACTTTCACGCATTAATTCAAATGTAATTATTTCAAAATCAAAAATTTCCTCATCTGTTTTTTTTGACAGAATATCTATTAAATAGTCTACAAACTCATTATTATTTTTAGCTTTTTTATGCGATATGGAAATGTATTTCCAAAACTCTTCACGTTTCATTTTAAGTTTTGTAGCAAGATTTCTTATAGACATCTTTGTCACACCTCTTTTCTTTTCGAACTTTTATATTTCCCCATATTTTATTAATTATTTTTATAAAAATTTATTTTAAATCCATCTTATAAATTCCGTCTAATTTTTATTAATCTGACTCTAAACACTTTCAGGCATATTCAAACTTTGAGTAATAAATGCAATAAATACAGCTGTAATCTTATTATCTCGTTTATTTCTAAAAAACAGCCCTCCATCAGAATACGAAGCATCATTTTTCCTAAATTTATCTGTACTTCCCTGATTCATATGAATATCGTGCAAACCTTTCCCATTCGCATAAAGCCTTCCAAACGCAATCACTTCATAATCATCATTATTCATAGCCTGCACAACATTCTTTTCAATAATCCCAGTCAAGTAAATACTTGTTACATCAAAGCCCTTCATCTGTACCATTTTTTCATGTGGAAAAAGTTTCATTCTAATATAATCCAGATATAAATCCTTGTGACATTCTGTAATCCCATTTTTTTGCAACAGCATTTTACAGACAATTCTCTTTCGGCAATTATAATTCTCATTATAATAAACCTTCAAATTGGAAGAAACAATTTCATTCATCTTCTCATAAATACTCCCGATATTAACCGCCAAATCAAATCTTTTCCCCTCACTATCCATCGCCACAATATGATAATGTGCCCTTTTATCAAAGTCGTACCATTTATCTATAACTTTTCCTCGAAATATCACATATTTTTCCATATTTTCCTCTATTTTAAAATGATATTATTATATATTTAATCTCTCATTATAAGTATAACATATTTTTTACGAAAGAAAAGGGATTGAAAATTTTATTAAAAAAATTTTTTAAAATTATAAATAAAAAAATAACCGCTATTTTTACAACAACGATTATAAAAAAATGATTCCGTAAATAAATTTATATTAAATACAATAATCAATGTTACTGATATAAAGTTTATTTTTTTGATATTTTCATCCTTTCTTTGTTTAATCAAATCTTCCCGTTTCATAATCTTACCAACAACATTTAAAATTTATTCAATAGTTTAATATCTAAATATTTATTACCAATCTTTAGTTAATTCTAAATAAAAATTTAGTTTTTCATTATTATACTCCTCTGTTGTTCCCTGCCAGTTAGAACTTACTGAATATACTAAAATTTGTTTATCTATCTGTTTCAAAAATAAATTACCGTATCCTTTCTTGGCTTTAACCAAATATGTATTCTCCTTTAGTTTTATTAAATCGTTTTTATTTTTTATTATATCCTCTATTTTATAATTCCTTCTTATTCCCAATAACAAAGCTGTTTTTTTGCTTTGATTATATAAGATGTATTCAGGAACTTCAAGAGTTACATTTTTTGAACCAATAAAAATATTAGGAAAATCTTCATCATTTTTTTGCTTAAATTTATTGTATTTAACTAATTCATATCCTTCAGGAATATAAATTTTTTTATTAGTTCCCTCTATTTCTACTCTCACTCGTTTATTTAAAGACATTTTTGTATCATCATAAAAATATTTAGGATTGGGTTGAAAAAGTTGATGTTCTGAAATATAGGATTGTGCAGCAATTCCTAATGTCAAACAAGAATTTAAACAAAGCATGCTTAATAAACATAATATCAATAATCTTAATTTTTTCATCTTAATTACCTACCCTTTCTCTCAATTTTTTTAACTGTTCATTTATATCTTGAGATTTTTCTTTGTTTATTTCTTGATAAATCATTATTCAACTGTTCTGTTAATGCATCATCTCTTGCCTTAAATAGTTTTTCATCCTTATTTTTTCCATAATCTGGATTTACTCTTGGAACATTCATAAGCATATCTTTTACATTGTCCTTTCTTTGTTTAATCAAATCTTCCTGTTTCATAATCTTACCAACAACATTTAAAATTTATTCAATAGTTTAATATCTAAATATTTATTACCAATCTTTAGTTAATTCAAGATAAGCTTTTAACATTTCTTCATTTTGTTTTTCTGTTACTGCCATAGCACTAGAAAATACTGAATAAACTAAAATGTTATCGTTTATTTGTTTTAAAAATGCATCTCCATATCCTTTTCTAGCTTTAACCACATACGTATTTTCTTTTAGTTTTATTAATTCATTCAAATTTTCAGTAACATTTGATACTTTATAGTTTTTACGTATTCCTAATGGAAAAGAACTTTTAGTTTTTTTATTATATAAAATATACTCAGGAGTTAAAAATGTTAAACTTATTGAACCAAAAAAATGAGGAAATTTATCATCATACTTTTTTTGAATTTTTTCATTATATTCTATCAATTCGTATCCTTCTGGTATATATATATATTTATTAGTTTCTGGTATTTTTACTTTTATTTTATTATTTAAAGATATATCTTCCACTCTTTCACGAAAGAGATTATTTGAACTCTTAGCAAGTCCATGATCCATGACAAAAGATGATACAGTAAAACAAGAATTTAAACAGAAAATACTTAATAAACATAATATCAACAATTTCAATTTTTTCATTTTAATTACCTACTCTTTCTCTCAATTTCTTTAACTGTTCATTTATATTTCGAGATTTTTCTCTATATTTTTTTATTATATCATATTTTTACTTATTCGTACATTCTAGCCTTTAATTTTTCAAATCTTTCATTGTGTGTTTATTTTTTAATGTCGTGTGAAACAATTCTATACAGGCATTAAATAATTCCCTTTTCTACTGTTAAAAGTGCTCATTCCTTTTGCCACACAACTTCTTAAATTTCGCAATTTCATAAAAAGAGCCACAAACCACTATCGCCTTATACCGACTATTCTTTTCCAAAATCATTTCTTTTGCCTGATTATAGGCATCCAAAATATTATCTTCAAAAATTATATTATTTGTCAAAATATTTGCATTTTCCAGATTTTTCTTTATTTCATTGGCAGAAAGTCCGTAAGTAACGTCTTTTAAAGACGTTATAAAAATTTTGTAATTTTTTTCCAAAATTTTCTCAAAAATATTTGCAATGTCCTTTGTTCCAAGTATCGAAAGAATAAAAATTACTTCATCATTTTTAAAAAGTTCATTCAAATTTTCTACAAGAACTCGTACAGAATCATCATTATGAGCCACATCCAGTATTGTAGCTGGATTTTGTGAAAAAATCTCAAACCGCCCAGCCAGCGAAATTTCATCAAGCCCTTTCTGAATAATTTCATCGCCGATACCATAAATTTTAGCAATTTCATAAGCAATCAAAAAATTATTTGCCTGAAATTTTCCAAAAAGTGGCAATATAAATGTTTTTTCCAAACTATGTTTATTTTTTTTATCTTCAATATTTTCAGATTCGTCTAAATTTTCATTTTTCAAAATCTTCACAATTGTCTTATAATTTTGTGTATCCAGTTCGACTTGTAAATTCTCATACTTTTTCAAGACATTTACCGAATTATCAGTTTCCTTTTTTACAGCATTCTCCAATTCGACTAAATTTTGGGCATAAATGCACAGCTGTCCGTCCTTTATAATCCCAGTTTTCCTGTCTGCAATTTTCTCAAGTGAATTTCCCAAAAGACTGACGTGATCAAAACTCACATTTGTTATAACCGCAATTGTCGAATTTACAACATTTGTAGCGTCATATCTTCCACCAAGACCAGTTTCCAGAAATATAAAGTCAGGATTTTTTGCCTCAAAATAAAGTAGAGCCATAAAAGTTGTTATCTCAAAAAAATTTATCTGTAACAAGTTTTTTTCCAAAATATCCATAACAATTTCATAATATGTCACAACATCCTCATCAGAAATCATTTCTTTATCTACTAAAATTCTCTCATTAAACCGTAAAATATGTGGCGAAGTAAACTTTGCAACAGAATATCCCGCTGCAAAAAAAATCCCCTCTAAAAATGTAGCTGTCGAACCTTTCCCATTCGTTCCTGCAATATGAATAATCTTCTTATTTTTACACGGCTCTCCCAGCAACTCATAAATTTTTTTCAGTTTTTCATTATTTTGATTTAAAGATTCATTAGTTATTCTCTTATCAATCATTCTCATATTAAAAATTTTTTGCAGAACTTCATCTATTTTCATTATCTAATTTTCCCTTTCACTCTAGCATTATACCTCATAAAAAAATAAAATCTTTTTAACAACGAGAAGAATTCTCTCTTATAAAATAACGTATAATTGAAAATTTATAATAAATTTTCTTAAATTTAGGTAAACAAAAAGACACCAATACAAGTGCCTTTTTATAAATAATTATTTTTTCTTAGTTTCTTGGAATTTTTCCCATACCCCTGCTTTTGTCAAAATGCTTCTAACAGTTTCTGTTGGCTGAGCTCCGTTTGATAAGTATTTTAAGATTTCTTCCTCTTTTAATACTACTTGTTTTCCTTCTTCAGCAAGTGGATTGAATGTTCCCAAGTAAGCAACTGCTTTTCCATCTCTTCTTGATAAAGCCTCCATAGCCGCTATTCTATAAAAAGGAACTTTTTTTCTTCCTAATCTAGTTAATCTTAATTTTAACATTAAATTTTACCTCCATTTATTTAATAACTTGAAAATTTATTATTCTAAGTATGTTATGATTATACTAAAATTTTCAAAAGTTGTCAAGTTTTTTTTCTTGACTTTAATTTGTAGTGTATTGTCAAGTAAGGTGTAACAAAAAATAAAATTCTCATTTTTCTTTAATCTTTTTATGCTAATATTAATTTATCAAATAAAAATCTATTTTCCTTTCCAACATAACTCAAATTTTATAAAGTTCTACTTAAGTTATTAAATACTATTTTCAGAAAGTGTGGTGCATTAATATGAATACAAATAAATTAAAAAAAATATTACTAGGATTAACGGCAATTGCTATAATCGGGTGCAGCAGTGGTGGAAGCAGTTCATCAGGCTCATCATCAAATTTTACTCCCTCAGGAAGCGGAAGTGGGAGTAATAGTGCAGGTGGAACAGGTTCAAGCAGTTCTTCGGGATCTTCATCAAATTATTACTATAAAGAAACATATTCAGATACCTATTACAATGGAACAGGTGTAAAAATAGGAATTGTTGATATAGGTTTTAACAATAGTTATTTATCAAATAAATATTCAAGTCAGTTTAAAAAAAATTTTTCAGAAATTGATATACATGGAACATCAACTTCCAATGATGAACGTGGATGGATAGTTTCTCAATTAATTCGTAAATATGCTAAAAATACTTCATTGATTGTTAGTGATTTAGGAGTCCAAAAAAATGGACTAACATATATAAACGGATATGATCTTCATAATATTTATTCTGAATTGAATAAAAAAAATATCAATATTTATGCACAATCTTGGGGAAATCAAGGTTTGTATGGATATATAGATTATTCTACACATAAATATTTTGAATCCGCTATAAAAAATGGAGCTTTATTCGTATGGTCCGCTGGAAATAACGAATATTCCGTAAGTGATTTGGCAAAAATGCCATACACTTATCCAGAACTTGAAAAAGGCTGGATAAATGTAGTTGGACTGGATGAAAACACTGCTATGGCAAAAGCTGGAAATGCAAAAAACTGGACAATTTCATCAAATGGAAAATATAAATTAAATGACGGAACAATTATTAAAGGTTCAGGTTATGCAATTCCTGCCGTTGTAGCAACAGCTGCACGAATAAAAGAGAAATATCCTTTTATGGATGGAAATTTGATTCGTCAAACAATTTTATCAACAGCAACAGATATTGGTGCCACTGGCGTTGATTCTACTTACGGATGGGGAAAATTAAATGTCCAGAAGGCATTAAAAGGGCCTGCCAGATTTGATAAAAGATTAGCACTTGCTGATAACGTAACTGTGAATATTCCACGTGGAGCTTATATTTTTTCCAATAATATTTCAGGAGAGGCAGGACTGATAAAAGATGGCTCAGGAACACTAATTCTGTCAGGTTCCAATTCCTATTCTGGTTCTACCAAGATAAAAAATGGAACTTTGGAACTATATAGCACAAACACTTCAAATATCACAATAAAATCTCCTGGAACCTTAGTTCTGACTCCAACAACAGTAATTGGAACCACTTCCTATCCAAAAGATGTTAAAAATGAAGGTGGAACTTTAGAAAATAGAGGTTCTGGAGCAGTTATAACTGGAAACTATGAAGCAACCGCAGGTTCTGTAACAAAAGCTCAAATAGGATCAAAACTTATAGTAAAAGGAACTGTAAACTTAAATGGTGGTAATGCAACTTTACAGACATTAAGCAATGGAAGATATATTACTGCAAAACCTTTGTCTTCAACTGTAATTGAAGCGGAAAAAGGAATTAATGGAAGTTTTGATAAGGTGGAAACTCCTGAATTGATAAATGGGGCTGTGGAAACTGTCGATAATAAGGTAAATGTAAAATTAAGCAGAAAAAATATGGTGGATTATGTAGAAAAAATTGCAGAATCTGATGAAATGCAAAAAACTACTGCCGAAAACTTGGAAACTGCATTCCAAAAGTTAGATCAAAACATTGAAAATGGAACTGCTGGAAATGTCGCCCAATTTGAAAGAAAAGCTGCCAAACTTCAGGCACTTACTTCTTCAAACAGGGCAGCAGTTTTGGACAGTCTATCTGGACAAATTTACGCTTCTGCACAGGCACTTACATTCCA